>JALSKP010000265.1 GCA_026988815.1 Myxococcales bacterium
TGATCGGAGAGGTTGCACCGATACGAGGAACAGATTCACCAACCCAATCTGTTGTCATTTCGATTTCCACGAATTTAACAGCATCTTTGTTGTAAACATAAGCATCAGCACCAACGAGACCTTGTTCACCGACATATTTAGACAGACGGTTAAAGGCGCGCGAACCTACACGACGCGCTTTATCAAGCGCTTTGAGCGTACTGAAAGGGCGACCGTAAGTGATGCTAGAAGCAGCGCGACGGTCCAGGCGAGCGTTATCATCAAGCTCTGCAAAGGTAGCCGTATTTACAAAATGAAGAATGGCTTTTGCGAGGTCCGTTTCTTCTTCAACACCGTGGACAAATTCACCGTTTCCGGTGCTCACCGTGTCGAGGTCTAGGAGGGAAATCGCTTCTTCTAAAGTGATTTCATTTTGAGCGGTAATTTTATAACCAATGAGAGGCTGATTCCAAATTTCATAATTGGTTGTTCGCTCGATAACAAAGGCGCGTCGATCATTGCCGAGGAGATTGGTAATCGCCACATGCCACGAACCTGCGTTGAGATCGCGACATTCCTCTTTAATGATTCTGCCGGTATCATCGCGCTCAAGCTCATTTTCGTTACAACGTCCGCCCATCATATACGCCGAGGTACGGTCATATTGTTGAATCAACAATGCTTTCATGTCAGACGTTTCAAATTTCACACCGTTGTGTTCAACAGCTTTAAGAGGCTCGACTTCGAGAACCGCGGCGGGTGCCCATGCGTGACAAATGCCGAACCAGGTTTCGATACCGTCGTAATCGGTCACATCGCCGTGCTGAGAACATTCGTCACGGTCAGAAACGCCGTCGCCGTCATCATCGATGCCGTTGTGAGCTCGGTAGTTTCCATTGTTTCGTGTCACGTGATCGGCAGCTTTTCCGAGTTGCTCATAATAGGCTTCGTCGAATTCGCAGGTATCTAGATCGAAGGGTTTGAGATCCATAAAATCTGCGTCTGGTTCCCATCCGTTAAAGGCTTTGTCGTATTTTTCGGCGGGCGAAAGAAGGTCTGCGCCTTGCCAACGGTAGTTGATACCGTCTTGATAGACAGGCCAGTAGCTGGCAGCCCAAGCAATCTTTTCGGTAGAGCCTTCTGAAGGAAGGTCGGCCAATTTGTACTTGAATTGCATTCTGAAATGGCGAGGATCGTTTCTATAATTCCAACGATCAGCTTTGCCATCAATCGACTTAACGATGCCGTCCGCGGTTGCCGTCGAGCTATCATCAGTAGGTGCTGTGTCGCCACATGCCCAAGCCATTGCAACCAATCCAATCAGTGCGCTATTTTTTAAAGTATTATTCATTTTTATCTCATCTAAGTTAATGTACGAAAGCTTCCAAAGCAGAATTCGTGCCAAAGAAATTCCACGCAAACTCGGACGAATATTCGCAGGATTGGAAGATCTAGTTGCGTTTTTTAGATGCTTTTAAGGAAGTGGAGGATCCACTTGCCGGATGGCCTCGAGTCGCTTGGGCGCAACGTGATGGTATTACTTAGCAAAGACCGCCCACGGACCGACAAGATAAGGATCTGTTCCGGTTCCTGGCTGCGGTACGCCATTCGCTCTTTTTTTCGTAACATAACGTGTTATGCCTGCTTTTCCTTTAAGAGAACTGGAAGCAACCCCAAAATCCATCCCCAGTCCAAACCCATAATCGTCCAATTGCACACGCCCATTAAGCGTTTCCTGGCAACCATTACCATCATCTCCCATCAAACCGATTTTAGCATCGCCCAAATTTATTCCCAACCATAAGCATTGAGGGGTTACATTCGTTGCAAAACGATACCCAAAAGTATCTAAGAAATTTGTTGCGAACTTTGGCGTCCCTGTCTCTGAAAGTTCAGATTGATACTTAACCGTCAGATTTTCTTCCATGGTGAAAAAGCTCATCAAAGTTCGTTTTGAATCCAGGGTAAATTTGAAACATTTTGTTTTGTTCATCTCTAACAGACAAAGAAAAATCGTGTCTGTTTCGAGTTTCGAATAGGCCTCGGTTTTTTGGTCGGCAACTTTTAGTCTCAATTCTGGAAGACGACCTTTCGGCGTGTCCAGCTTCCAATTGCTGCTTTGGGCGCCCCAATATTTGCTGTCTTCTTTTGCAACCAATAGCAGCGCTGCGCCTCCACCAAGTCGAGGATTACAAAACATCGGAACCGGGTCATTCTCACCCACATCAATTAAATATATTCCATTGGAAGGATTATTGACGCCTTGAAACGCAGCTTCGCATGACGCGAAAACCTCTTCACATTTGTCATCAACATTGCAAATGAAACCCTGTTCACAATCGGAATTTTTTGTACAACTTTCCTCGGCCACGCACCTTCGGCAATCGCTGCTACCACCACAGTCTACATCCGTTTCATCACCGGATATAACATCGTCCCAACAATGCGCCTCTTCTTTACAAACCGATCCATTACACACCCCACTTTCACAATCAGAATCATCGGTGCATCGCGTTCCACCGCAAGGAAAGCAATCGATATATTGAGAACAGGTATCCTCGCAAACCAAATTACATAGTGTATTAAAGGGGGTGGTTTTCGCACAGTTGGGCGAACATATGCCATTTACTTTTTCAACCTCCATACAATTAGGCGTTCCGTTATTTGGAGTTACGCCGTTATTCACCGTCTCGCCATTATTTTCATCCGCCGGAGTCGCAGTATCAAAAAACAGACAGCCCTGAATAAGAAAAGCCAAGATAAAAAAATAGACGCGCATCATAAATCCAAGTGAGAGTTCATGTTCAGTTTACCAAATTTTAGAAAAAAACCTAAAGTTTCTTCGTTCTAAATCACCGAATGTGATCAATAACAGATACAACAGGCGTTTGGATCAACACTTCCTGGAGCCGCACAATGTCCCGGTCGCCCAACGACGCCATTGCACGCTTCATAACAACTTGATGCATTTCCAAGACAGGCGCTGCAATCTGCTACCGGCACTGTACCCTCGGCTTTAAATCCGGCGGCGGCCAATTGAGGAAGACTCCCGACGTAATAACTTATCGTATAGCGACGCTCCTCATCAGGTTGCAAGATGAGGTTTTTCCCTTCTTCAAAAATCGAATAAAGATGAATCGTCCCCGGATGCTCATTGGGCAAACGCTGATAGGTTTTCCCAACAAAACCAAGCGCTGTTCGTCCCTGAACCGGTGGCTTCATCGCAACCCCCACCGTCTCGCCGCCGACCTCGAACACGTACATAATGTGGTTCAGATAACCCGCCGCAGAAGGAAAAGTATGCATCGCCCATTTCCCTAAAGGGATATCGATGTACTCGTACTGAACCGTATTCGCGGGTGCCGAAAGCAGGCGATTGGCAATCAAATTTGCAGGACCACTCCCCATCGGTGCATGAGGTCGAATGACATCGTAGGTCGGCGCTCCGTTGCTATGATGCCACCCGTAAATCATCCGCATATTATGTTCGATAGAAAATTGAGGACGGTGATAAAGCGCGTCCCAAGAAATTTCATTCGTCAGGTTCACAACACGATTTGAGGTGTTTTTAATAACCCACGTTTTCCTAATTTCAACAACCTCACCCAACGCACCGACATTCAAAGGAAGTAATTCCCAGATCGGACGCCCGCTTAAAACGCGTAAACTTTTTTGCGCCCCGGAAAGAAAGGGATCTGTTGCGGTCGAACTTCCACCAACCCGATACTCGTCGCTATCCATCGCTAACCAACGCTGCCCGTCCAAAATCGTGTGGTTCGTTTTTTCCCACAGACAGGCATGATAACCCCAATTGTTAGGGGTCGAATTGCCAGCCGCTTGATTCATCACCAAAGTCTTATTATCCGAGTCAGCGAACATCGTAAATTGGTGTGCTGCACCGGCCCCCAGACGAGGCTCGATCATATTTCCACTCGCCAAACCTGCGCTGTTTTTGATGATTAAGGAACTTCCAATCCCACTAAAATCGCCCGATACACCGAGCTCCACCGTCACTTTGGCTCCCCGTCGAGAAATACGATGCGTTGTCGGAATCGTATTCGGATAGCGGCTTAATTTGTTCGCCAGCGCGTTCTCATCGCATCTAGGTTTGGGCTCATCGATCGTCCCTGTGTCTTCCACGGATCCCCCATCCTTCATATCGGCCGAGCTATCGGCGACAAGGTGCATATCTTCGATTGAAGTATCGCCTTGCATCCCGAGGTCGGGCTTAGACATCGAACTATCTTTGAAAACATCTTCCTGTTTTTGATGCCCTCCATCTCCGCTATTTTGAGTGCGAAAATCGACAAGGTCAGCGGGATCGGTCTTTTCATCTGAACATCCAAAAGAACCGAGGGAGAGAAGAAGAAAAATAAAAACGCGCATTATCGAACCTGCTTACAGGGGAAGCCAACATCAGCGGACGGTACCAGAAAACGAACGAATTTCACGAGGAAAATGACTCATCGCTCATCAAAATGAAACGATGGGCTTTACCAACATGTTTTCATCATTTGCAAATCCAATTCTTTTCAATAATCTGATTACCCACGAAAAGAGAAACCCATGATTCGTTCAAAAGGCCTTGCCCTGCTTTCCCTCTTTCTGCTCACCTGCGGGTCCGATGAAGGACTTCCCATCGGTGGAAGTTCGACCGGAGGCGAAGCGAATAGAGTTTGCGAAAAAGGCGACACCGCAGGCGAGGTCCAAAAACCAACTTTTTGGAAAAACCTAAAAGGCGAAACAAGTTGGTTCGCCTCGCCTATTGTAAAAGATCTGGATGGGGACGGACAAAATGAACTCATCGCGGCTTACTATTCAGTTTTCGTCTTTGACCACCAGGGCGAATTGCTAGCCAAAGCCGATGGCGGCGAGGGACGTATTTATGCACCCCATGCCGTTGTTGATTTAGAGGGCGATGGAATCGAAGACATCATCTATGGAAATGGTCACGAAGTTTACGTTTACGAATGGAAAAACAAAAAACTTGAACTCAAAAATGGATTCCCTGTTTCAACCACCAGCGGAGATCAAAAACCAGAAGTGCGCGGATTGGCTGTCGCCGATCTTGATAAAAACGGCAGTATTGAAATCGTCGTTACCACCACCCAAACGACAAAAACGAAAGACGGCGGAGCCCAAGTTTTTGTCTTTTCCGCGAAGGGAAAAACCTACCAACCCGCCAATACCGACTTCCCAGCCTGGCCTCGATACAATCGCAACAAGGGAGAAGGCGGAGACGCTGATCGCAACGGGATGGGCCACAATGGGTACGGCGCCTTTGGTCTCAACCTCGCCATCGGCAACATCGACGATGACAAGGAATTGGAAATCATCGCCACCTACGACAACCACCACATCCAAGCCTTTAACCACGATGGTGTCGCCATCAACGCCTCACCTTGGTTCACCAATCGCGATAGTGATTTTAAGGATGAACGCTTAACGTGGGGCCAATTCATTCGATGGGCTGATCCAGAAGTTGAGAAAAAGCACTACCACGATCACACCGGCGAATGGCCTCATCCCGATAACGCGGAATGGCTCCAATGGACGGCCTCCCCGCCCAATATTGTCGACCTCGATGGGGATGGCAAAAACGAAGTGCTCGGCATTCCAAATATCGAAAAGAACACGCCCTACCAAACCCAGGCCTACGCCCCGATGGTGCTTCAAGGCAACTACGGAGAAGGCCAAGATTCGGCGATGCGTTTACCCGGATGGGAGCAGCTTCCACGCGGCGGAAAACCTCTGGAACTCGACGGCTACTATCCTCCCAAGGGTATTCCCGCTGCAACAACTGTCGACATTCAAGGCGACGCAAAACCAGAAATCATCGTCTCCCTTAATGACGGATTT
Organism: Myxococcales bacterium; assembly: GCA_026988815.1. Classification (GTDB taxonomy): domain Bacteria; phylum Myxococcota_A; class Bradymonadia; order Bradymonadales; family Bradymonadaceae; genus CALJNB01. The sequence goes on from JALSKP010000265.1 coordinate 5,839, forward strand.
ATTCACGCTTTTGATGCCAGTTCAAAGGAAATCTGGAAGTTCAATTACGGTCATGGAAAACAAATCATGTACGCAAGCGAGGTCACCGTTGCCGACCTCAACCAAGATGGATCGCCCGAACTTCTATTTACAACCTACGGAGCGCCGGACCTTCTCGATTCTGGAAATCTCGTTATCCTCGCCGCGAATGGTAAACTATTATACGATATATCGCTTCCCAATACGGGCAACAATGGAAATGGAAACGGTGCACCAGCGGCACCGGCTATCGGAGATCTCACGGGTGATGGAAATTTAGAAATCTTCGTTCAAACCTTCGAACATGGAATGGATGTTTTTCGCGTTCCCGGATCTGCGAATAATTGTCTACTTTGGCCCACCGCCCGAGGTGGAAATCTTCGACTTGGTCAACCCAGCAAGTAGCCCTTCTAATTTGTAAAAATCACTATGCCCGCGCGTCCGAATCTTCGATGCCGTACTTTTCTAGTTTGTAATATAAGGCACTCGCTTTGATTCCCAGCAAGCGTGCCGTTTCGGTTTTAACACCTTTGGCCTTTCGATAAGCGCGTCGAATAAGTTGGTCTTCTAGATCTTCGAGAATATCGGGAAGACTTCGATCGCCCTTGGGAATGTTTAAGGTATCACCGGCCTTTTTACCCACCAACATGGCCGGTAAATCTTGAATCTCAATCGTCATTCCGTCCGCAAAAACCATGGCGTGTTCAATAACATTTTCAAGCTCACGAACATTACCGGGCCATCGATATTCGTGAAGCGCCTCCAAGGCATCTGGAGAAACACGTTCAATATGCTTGCGCGTTCGCACCTCTAATTTCTCAATAAAGTGTTCCACCAGGACGTTGATATCGGTCATTCTTTTTCGGAGGGGAGGAAGAATAATAGGAATCACACTCAATCGGAAAAATAAATCCTGGCGAAAATTCCCTTCCTCAACTTCTTTTTCTAAATCCTTATTGGTCGCCGTCACGATTCTAACATCAACCTCGATCGTACTCTCGCCGCCGACCCTTTCGAACTGACGTTCTTGAATGGCGCGCAACAATTTGGTTTGAATGGTGGCTGAGATATCGCCGATCTCATCAAGAAAAATGGTTCCGCCATCGGCCAACTCAAAACGCCCTAACTTCTGTCTTATCGCTCCGGTGAAGGCGCCTTTTTCATGTCCGAAAAGTTCGGACTCAAGTAATGACTCCGCTAGAGCCGCACAATTCACTTTGACAAAAGGTCCCTTTGCACGAGGCGAGTTTTCATGAATCGCGCGGGCAACCAACTCTTTTCCTGTACCTGATTCGCCAAAAATATGAACCGTAGTATCGCTCTTTGCGACTTTTAAAATTCGTTTTACGACCTCGCCCATTTCTGGAGAAGAACCGATCATTTCGATGGTTCCTGCCGCCTTACCCGCCGATATTTCTTCTCTTAAAAGATCGTTTTCGCGCTCCAGTCGAGAGGTCTTTTTTCGACCCTCGCTAAGTTCAATTCCTTTGATGATTTTCTGTCTTAAAAGGTCGGGCGGAAAAGGTTTAGGGATAAAATCATAGGCGCCCTTCTGCATCGCCTCGACTGCTTTTTCGATCGAGCCGAAGGCCGTAACAATCATGATAAGCGCTGTCCCATCTTTCTTAAGAATCGTTTTGAGAACCTCCATTCCGTCCATTCCGTCCATCTTTAGATCGGATACGACGAGGTCGGGATTTTCCGAAAAATAGAGCTCAACTCCCGTCTTTCCATTGGACGCCGAACAGGCATCGTGGCCCATACGTTTGACTACCTGAACAATGCCCTCACGCAAGGTATCGTTATCTTCAATCACCAATATCTTCGTCATGCTTCACCTCTTAGGCTTCATCTTTATCAGATTTCGAAATTCTACACAGCTTCTATTTTCTTCGAATAAATGGCTTGACCCCATTCAAGTAGATCTTAACTTAAAGCCGTAAGATGGGCGAAAAAGGGCACCCATCAAAACCTAAAACAAGGGAAAGAAAATGAATTATGATAAGTACACATTAAAAGCACAGCAGGCCTTAGCCGCCTCAAATACCTTAGCCAGCGAAAGAGGAAATCCAGAGATCACGCCGCTGCATCTCCTTTTGGCGTTGCTTACGCAGGAAGAGGGAATAGTAAAGCCTATTACTAAAAAGATTGGTATTAACGGCGATGCATTGGTGAAAGAAGTTGGGACCGAGCTTTCCAAGTTGCCCCAGGTAAGCGGCGGCGACGTTTATATGGAAAAGACCTTCAAAGGCGCGTTGAATCGTGCACAAAAAGAAGCCGACACCTTAAAAGATGACTATGTTTCCACCGAGCACCTTCTTTTGGGATTATGCACGCGAGCAGGAAAAGCATCTGATATTCTTTCTAAATTTGGCGTCACTAAATCTCTTCTTTTAGACGCGATGAAAGAAATCAGAGGCGCACAACGTGTCGACGGACCCGATGCAGAAGAGAAATATCAAGTCCTCAAAAAATACACCACCGATCTCACGGCCCAAGCCGAAGAAGGAAAACTCGATCCTGTCATTGGACGCGACGAGGAAATTCGACGCGCCCTCCAAGTTCTCAGTCGCAGGCGAAAAAATAATCCCGTACTTATCGGCGAGCCTGGAGTAGGAAAAACGGCCATCGCCGAAGGCATTGCCCAACGTATTACCTCAGGCGATATCCCGGAAAGTCTGATCGGAAAAAAAGTCCTTTCACTCGACCTTTCCTCGCTTGTCGCCGGCGCAAAATTTCGTGGACAATTTGAAGAGCGTTTGAAATCGGTACTCAAGGAAGTTCAAAACGCAGACGGAAATATTATCCTTTTCATCGACGAACTTCACACCTTGGTCGGAGCTGGTGCCTCAGAGGGCTCTATGGATGCCTCCAATATGCTCAAGCCCGCCTTAGCGCGCGGCGAACTACGCTGCATTGGCGCGACGACCTTGAACGAATATAAAAAATATATCGAAAAAGATGCCGCCTTAGAGCGGCGCTTTCAACCGGTTCTCGTCGAAGAGCCGACTGTTGAGGATAGCATCGCCATCCTTCGTGGTATCAAAGAAAAGTACGAAGTCCACCACGGTATTCGTATCGCCGACAACGCGCTCGTTGCCGCCGCCGTGATGTCTGACCGTTATATCTCGGACCGATTTCTTCCTGACAAAGCAATCGATCTTATCGATGAGGCCGCCGCAGGTGTGAAGATGGAATTGGAATCTTTACCACGTGATATTGATCGCGCCCAACGACGCGTTATTTCTCTGGAGATTGAAAAACAATCGCTTAAAAAGGAGAAAGATCCGGCGAGCAAAGCCCGCTTGACTGAACTGGAAAGAGAAATCGCTGAAATCAATGAAACGGCATCCGGAATGAAAGCCCAATGGATGAAAGAACGCGAAGTCATTGGTAAACTTCGACAGGTTCAAGAAGAAGCTGACGAATTGCGAACCGAGTACGAACGCGTCGAGCGCGAGGGAAATCTCGACCGCGCGGCCGAGATTAGATTTGGCCTCCTTCCTGAATTAGAAATCCAGAAAAAAACTGCCGAAGACGAATTAAAAGACGTTCAAAAGGACGGCAGTTTTCTCAACGAGGAAGTCAACGATGAAGACATCGCGAGAATCATCGCGCGTTGGACCGGTATTCCCGTCACGAAGATGTTGGAAAGCGAGCAGGAAAAACTTCTTGCTATGGAAGACCGATTACACGAACGCGTTATCGGACAGGATGAAGCTGTAGTCGCGGTATCAGATGCGGTACGTCGTTCTCGAGCGGGTCTGCAAGATCCCAATCGCCCCGTCGGTTCCTTCATCTTCCTCGGGCCCACCGGCGTGGGAAAAACGGAACTCGCCAAGGCTCTTGCCAAATTACTTTTCGACGATGAAAACAATATGGTTCGCATCGACATGTCCGAATTCATGGAAAAGCATTCTGTATCACGTCTTATCGGTGCGCCTCCAGGCTACGTCGGTTATGATGAGGGTGGATTTCTCACCGAACATGTTCGTCGCCGTCCCTACACTGTCATTTTATTTGACGAGATCGAAAAAGCCCATCCCGATGTCTTTAACGTGCTATTGCAAATTTTGGACGACGGAAGACTCACCGATGGAAAAGGAAGATTAGTAAGTTTCAAACATACCTTGATCATCATGACCTCAAATGTAGGTAGCCACCATATTCTGGAATTGGGGCCTACAGAAGAAGCCGAGGCCTTGGTGATGAACGAACTCCATCGCTCTTTTCGACCAGAATTTTTGAACCGTATCGATGATATCATCACCTTTAAAGCACTCACGATTCCTGATGTTAGAAAAATCGTTGACATTCAACTTCGAGGACTAACAGGCCTCTTAGACGATCGAGGATTGCGTTTTGAGGTCAGCGATGCCGCCAAAGACAGACTGGCTGAGCTCGGTTATGATCCAAGTTTTGGCGCCCGCCCGCTTAAAAGAGTTATTCAAAAACGTTTGCAAAACGAACTTGCGAAATATCTTTTAAGTGGAGAATTCAAAACCGGACAAGGTATCTTTGTGGACGTTGATAATGGAGGCGAGTTTACTTTTACCGACCTCACACAAACCTTGCATGAGGCGTCCTAGCCGAGTCTGGCTTAGGGAAAAGTGCTACTCAAAAAACGGAACTCAACACAGCCTTCTTTTATTTGGGCTGCGGCAAAACGAACATGATTGATCGTTTGAAACTCCAACCCTGTTGCCACAGCCAAAGGCTTTAACATCGGCCCATCAATATGGAGGCTTTTGCTCGTCGCATCGACCTCACATTCAGTGAAGGTTCCCTCTAAACCCACGTGATGATTGATCGGAACGTGGGTAAACACGCGCGCCGGATCTGCGGGTAAATCCCATGTCAAATCCATCGCGTCGGGATTTTCATAGCTTCCACTTAGATTTGAAACGAGACCTTCCAAGGGTGCCGGAATGGTCGTCGCGGGAAGGTTGAGCACGCTACTCCCCAAAGTTAACTCAATAGAAAAGGTGTCTCCGGCGGCTTCCAGTTGTCCAGAAAGACCGCCATATTCATCGGTCATCACCCTCAGTTCGGAGACGCCATCGCTGAGCTTAAGGCTCCCATTTGGAAAGACTTTGGGCAGATCCACACAGACGCTATTCCCGTCGCAGGTTTGGTCGTTATTACAATTCCTACAATTTGCGGCGGGGACAAACTCGTAAAAGGAGCACGCCTCGTCGCTCAAAACGGGGTCCCCAATCGAAGGAATTGGCTTATCAAAAAGACGCGCGTTCACTTGAACTTTTTGAAACTTTTCAACGACCACAATGCCGATACGTTCACTAACGATACAACGCTCACCGGGAACGACGACGCCAAAGTTCTCACCATCAGGAAGATCTTCATCACTATCTTTGCCTACATCCTGTTGAGGAGAACTATCAGCGCTATCGATAGAGGCATCCCCTACAGTGGTGTCTTTTATCGATCCTTGATCAGTCCCCATATCGACGGGATCTTTTCCTTTTGGGTCATCCTCGCATGCAGCGAGGACGCTCAAACAAATAAACATGCATACTATTTTCTTCATTAATTTTTTCCGAATGGGTTGTAGGGTAACCCTCTGTGGTTACCCTACGAACGTTTGTAAATAAAGGACCTAGGGGCGACCACAGAGGGTCGCACCCTACAATCCACTTTCCATTCCTCAGAAAATGATCACACGCGTTCTAGTTTGGATTTTCTGCGAGGCAAAAGAAATACTAAGGCGAAAAGCGTAAAAAACAAACTTTTATTGCCGGTCGTAGAACACCCCTCGTCGACAAGAATTTCAGGATTTTGGTTGTTCTCCTTCTCGGACTTGCCGTCAGTAGAGTTCCCCTGGGTACCAGAATTGGTATTATTATTACCATTCTCTCCGCCCGTCGTTCCCGTACTTCCTGTTGGCATATTATTCGTTCCGTTATTGGTTTGGGCACCACTTTGAACTGCAACCAAACGAATGGCGTCGACAATAATATGCTGGTCATCGGCCGTCACAAAAGGCGTACTGTCGAAAACGGCGAGCCATTGGTCCTCGCCTTTCTCAAAATCAAATGTTCCAAGAGAATTCCAACCTTCCTCGCCGGCAGAAAGATTGACGGTAATTCCAAGCTCCGAGGCACCGTGTTTGAGACGGTAACGCGTGGAATTATAGCGGGCGAACTCTGGGACGTTGTAATACTGAACCTCGTACTCGCCCGACTCGGCAAGATTGAGATTCCATCTAGCCCAATTGGAAGGCGCGTCGGCCTTGAACGCGTTGGTCCAACGCAGCGTTCCTCCGAAGCCAACATTTTCACTTCTCCAAAATTCTAAATTCCCAAAAAGTTGAAGACAGCTGCTGTCGTTATCAATGATCCCGCCGGATTTTTCTAGCACAGGGCAAGGTGGTGGCGGTTGAACAACTTGCTCAGATGCGAGCGCGATGATTTCATCCAGCATCTCAATGGTATTGGTTCCTGGACATGCCGTCGACGCTCCCGACCACTCGCGATGACCTTTGATGTCTGGACGTCGAAAAGGAACCTTATAAGTATCGGCGGCCCAGGACAAAATCTTCACGAGTGCGCCGAGCTGTGGATTTTCAAGCGTTTGCTCTTCGAAATTTCCGATTAAGGCAATTCCAATATTTTCAAAGTTGTGATTTCGAACATGAATACCGCTGCGCTTTTCGCTAGACATACCTTGGTAAATCTTCCCAGATTTACTCACGACAAAATGATATCCGATATCACACCATCCATTGCTATCCATATGATAGGCCTGCATCTGCCTCAAACGCGCGGCTGGATCGGGCCCATCATTGTCAGGGAGGGCGGTATGATGAACCGTTATAAATTTAGGGATGTGGTCCTGCCCACATTTTCGATCAGGATCTCGCGCTCCCCAATCGCGTCTGGAAATCACCAAAGAATCGGGCGCCAATGCTCGAATAATTTGGTTGGAGACCTCGTTGCTTTTTTTCTTCGCAACGATTTTTGGATAAAATTGAAAGGTCGCATTTTCGAATTTTTTCGCAGAACGAAAACGAATTTCCGACATCGACGAGTCTAACTTAATGACCGCGACTTTCATTTCCCCTTCTTGAAAAGTCAGAGGCGCTTTTTTCCAAATCCCCTTGTCTTCATATTCAAGGGGCGTCGAGGAATCAAAGGAAACCCCAACTTGTCTAAAGGAATCTTTCATCTGAAAAGACTGATAGACACTCGCTTCAACAAAGCGCGACGAAACATCATGGTCGCCATGTTCGTTTACCGAATTTTCGGTGCCCTTGGCGCACGAAAAAGCTCCTAGGTTTAATAGAATGATTGTGAGTAGAGTCTTCACGTTTTGCCTTTGGTGTGGGACGTTGAGATTGCTCAAAAGCGTACCCAAAGTCAATATTTATAAGATGGCCTACTGTGATCATTTTCGTAGAGCGGCGTTGTGGATGCTGTCTTGTTGTCTCGATATTCACATTTCCCTTTGTAGCTGTCGGTATACAATTTCCTGAATTTAAGAGACCAGGGTGCGACCCTCTACTTCGCAACTGGCCAATTACAAAGTAAATCTCACCCAACCTTTGCAGCTCTCTACGCCACCCAAAGAACCAAGTCTTTGAACTTGCCCAAGGAATATAGCCCTGTAATGAAAAATTTTCGACTTCAACCCCAACACGTCCCAAATGCGTTAAGAATACTGACAAACATCGAAACGAGAACGGTTCGAAAAGGTTTAAACTCATCGACAGGATCGAAACCGACTTATTCAGTTAACCCAATGAGGTCAATAGCTCTATTTCGTGCTTGAGAAGTCCAACGATTTGTTTAGGAAATTTGTTCTTGGGCCAAGCTAGATCTTCTCTTGAGCCATGATGAGATCATGGATGAATTTGGCCATTTGTGTACCGATATAAGTAAGCGCGTTTACTTCTTGAGAATTAAACACGTCCAGCTTATTCATCAGTTCGATGGCACCATAAACACGGCCTTCGTGTTGGATGGGTACGCAACATAAGTTGCGGGTTTGGTAACCAAGTTTCTCGGAGATCTTCTTGTAAAAACGCGGATCTTTTTCAACATCGCTCAGTGCTAGACTCACGCCTTCGCGAACGCAGAACCCAACGATGCCCACGCCCATAGGAATTCTGAAATCCATAATATCGTCGGCTTTAGGACCGCGTGCGGCTGCAAAGTAAAGCTCAGTTCCAGAAAGGTCGGCAAACATGATACTGCCCGCTTCGGCCCGGATTTTTTCCATCGAAATGTTCATCACAAACTCGATGACCTCTTCCATCTCCATCCCTTCATGGATTTGTTGCATTCGTAGAAAGACGTCCTCAAGAATATTTTGCGAAACAGATGCACTAGGGGATGGGATTTTTACGGCCGGACGCGTGCCTGAAGGTGCGCGAGACTCCCGCAATATTTTAGCATCCGACTCGTCCCTTTTCAGCGAGTCGTAGGTAGCAGATCCGATCGAAATTCTCCCATTTGGACTGGTGTAGCTTTTTTCCTCAAGCGACACTTCTGGGGCTCCGAAGTCGGCTTCAATTTTGTCTTCCTCATCCTTCTTTGGTTCTTTCTCAGGTTCGGGCTCAGCTGTTGGCGCAGGCGCAGATTTTGGTTCAGGCTCAGGCTCCATAGAAATCGTAACATTGGACGCTGTTTCCCGTTTCGGATCTGGCGTCGGGACAGGGGCTTTTTCAACTTTAGGAGGCCCTTTCTCGACAACGGGTTCCAAATCAATGGTCACGTTTTTAGCGGAAGGTTCTTCGGAGACGATCGCTTCCATTGGTGCCGTTTTCGCACCTTCATCAACCAGAGTCGGTGGCGGCATTTCAAAGGTCGGTGTGGTCTTTGCTTTCGGTGGATCGATTTTATTATCTGGCGTTGGTATTGCAGGAGGCGAAGGTTTTTCCTCCACTGCATCACCCCCATCAGGGTCGGATACTTCCTTCAACACAAAGACGCGACGACTCGTACCATCGGTGACATGGATGGAGTTATCGTCCTTAATATCGCACATCACATTTCGAATACCCTCACCCAATTGCCCTGTTCGTGTTAATCCAGATTTAAGAGCAACCATCCAATTTCCCGCTTCGACTGTGATAGTGATATCAAAATCTTCACTATCTTTGGCGGGGATAAAAACCTCGTAAAACATTTACGTCCTTTACTCAAAATATCGAAGAGAGATGCTACCTAGAGCTGCTTCACTCCACAAGCGCCACCTCGGCAGCCTTTTTTAGCCGAACTCTCTTCTTTTATACCAAGATGATACCCCATCTTTTGGATTTCGTCCGGCGAAATTAATGACTTCTCGCTTTTTTTTTGAATCTTGGTTCCACAATCTAAACATTTGTAAAATAGGAGATCATCAGCGTCCAAATCACCGTGCCCGAGAACGTGTTTTTCACACCTTTCACAATAATGGGTTAGAAAATCGTTCAACGTCTTCCCAAGTCGCGGGCTGCCATAAGCATCATATCGTCGATTTGATTTCCAAACTCGGGATCATTGAGAAGGGTTTCCTCTAATCCCTTGAGCAACTTCTTCTTTTCGCTTCTCTTGTTTAAAATACCGTCAAAACGATCCTCAACAATGGTTGATATAACTTCCAAACGGAGTTCGTTTTCATTTTTAAATTCACCCTTCAACGCTTTTTCGGCGGTCACGCGTAATTTTCCATCAAGGGAAGATGGCGCATCACTTGGCGAAGCCTTGGTGAATTCGGTTTTTGACAGGTCAAAGGTTTTGGAAGAAGACTGGGCTTTTTCCGTTTTATGGATGTCTTGCATCTGCGCAATCAGATCCACACCTAGATTTTGACCGTTAATCTTCATAATTTTCTCGTCGTTAACATGGACAATACCATAATTAAATTCACTAGCGAATCAATCTAAACATTCATGTTATTGATTGCCGACTTTGCTGTATCATGACGCGCTTTCATCAAATTTGAGAGCGTCGTAAAACGACGGTTATCGGATTGAAGTTCGTTCTGGAGTTCAAAATATTCGAGATTGAAACTCTGATTTTCTTTTTGCATCTCCCACATCTTATCCATTTGATCCCCACCAGCACTACCACTTCCTACACCTGTAAGAAGTTTAATCCCCTTCGCGGCTGCGGAAACAATCGAGCCGCCGGGTAGGAGAGAGCCCACCGTTGAAATCGTGTCTAAAGCACCGCCGGCTAACTTGTTTGAAAAATTCGCTTTTCCCGCTCCTCGTTTAGTCTTTAGGGTAGGAAGGGGTCGATTGTAATTGATTGAATTAATGCCTTGGTTCATTTCGCTTCTCCTTTGAAGTTTATTTTGTTTACAACACCTTTTTCGAACCAAGAGAGAAAGAGTTTCCTCTTTTTTTGGGATCCCTCAATGAATAGGCAAAAAAAAAACATTCCCGAGGGAATGTCTTCGTGCATCGTCTAGGATTCTACAATTCGTCTGCAATGATAAGAAGCGCCGTATGTCCTTTACTGTGTGTTGCCGCTTTCCATTTGAAGCCCTTCGCACCACCGCGCTTGAGATATTTCGCAATTCTCTTTTCTTTAAGCTCAGCGAGAAAGGCAAGTGAGGATCGGTATTCGTCAAACACGAATTGAGCGCCAGCAATGAGGGCTTTGTCTTCATCGGTTCCGTTTCCTGCATTAATCTTTTCTTGCAATGACTCGATTCTATCAAGGAAGGCCGTTTCAGAACCTAGCTCAATTTGAACCTCATTCACAAAGGTGGTGTGAAAGATTTTGTTCGCTGGAAGCTCCACATCGATTCTACGACCGGCTTCTGGAATAGACTCCCATTCCTCATGCGTAATCATATCAGTCATATCTGTTGTATCGATGAGGAAGTTGGAGGTATGTCGATTGGATGCAGGAACATAAAACTCTCTGGCCGCATCGAACCACAAACCCTCAGCCAAGGTGCCACCGGCTTCGATTTGACGTTGGTAAACTTTCACACGCTCTAATCGCAACGCATTTCCTAACTTGTTCCAATCGGCGTTTGAAATGTCTTCAAAATCTTCAAAATCATCATTGCCGTCTGCTTTCTGTGCTGTTCCGAAAGTATTGTACTCCGTTTCGACGCCAGCGGCGAAAGGGGTACTTTCAAATTTTGAAATAACAGATGAAAAGGTTTGGTCTCGTGCCGCTGAAGCGTTGTTTGTGTTGATAAAAGCTTTGTACCATGCGGTATGGTCTTCAAAAGCACGTTCGGCTTCTGTGATAATACGGTCTGCATCATCGAGCTGGTCGGCGAAATCGTGCATGATTTTAGAAAGGGTTTCGGCAACAATTTTTGTCTCTTGGACCTCACTTTCAGAATTCATTTGGAAAGAATCCGGAGAAGGAAGCGTCGAGACATCAAAGGAAGTCGAAAGGCCCGCGTTTGCCAATTCCGCGTTGACACGTTCAACAATAAGGGTTTTGTCAGTAATTTTTCCGGCGGTTGCGACCAAAGCCTCCAATGCTGCAATATCGTTTGCGTCGGTTACAGAACCGGCAGCAAGTTTTTCAGACGCCATTGTTGACACATCCGTGATGCGTTGGAGGCCGTTTTTCTGAAGAGCAACCAAAGATCGAATCGTTGCCTCATTGAAATGGAAGCGACTTCGTGTACTTCTCAAGTGAGCCATCGGATCCAAAAGCAACACCTTTTTACGACCTTCGATATCAGGAAGGAGTCCCAATTCGTCTAAAGAATCGTAAACCGTTTTAACGGGAGGCAACTGACGATTCCAGCTTGCACTTCCACTTCG
>JALSKP010000266.1 GCA_026988815.1 Myxococcales bacterium
CATGGAGGCAACTTGACTTGTAGACGGTGAATCTCGACGAACATCAATTTTGGCAGCTCGCTTGATGCCTTGTCCATCCACCTCAACAGCAGACTTCGCCGCGATTAAGATACGACGTATACTTGTAACTGTATCCCAACGCGCTCTACCGCGCATCGACATTCCTGCGTGCGTCACATCAAAATGCTGTGTATCTAAATAGGTATCATCGTTGATATCGGTTCCCAAAGAAATTTCTCGAGGCCCGGTCGGATCGTCCTGCTCAAATCTTCCACTCTCAATGGTGAAGTAAATATAGGGCATTTTTTCGCGGTTTTTATGAGACTTACTATCCCAAGGCATTTCGCTTATTGGGTATCCATACGTGTAGGCTTCCATAAGACGATTCTTGCGCATGCGACTAAATGCGGTGCGATCGCGACTGTCTTTTTTCAAAAGGATATCGCGGAGTTGGCGACTAGGAATTCCAGTCACGGTATAAGTGGCTTCCAATTCAACGTTATCGCGCGGAAATCCACCGCCCGATCCCGTAAACGTTGTCGAATCAATGAAAGGACGCGAACTCAGGTCCACTAGACATTTTGATTTAATACTATCAATAAGTTTCTTGAGCGTTTTTGGCCCAACAAAAGATACGTCGTCCAATTCTGTTAGATCATCAAAAAGATCATCATCGGCCGTCGTACTCGGATCTCCATCTCTGTGCGCAATAATATTTTTCGCCGCTCTTTTTCGCGATCGAAGTGGCGCCATCGTATCGAGCAAGACTTCTTCGGTCGTTGTTGATGCGTTCACAAAAAGTAAGACATTTCGAAGCTGACATGCGGTGAACTGACCATCCGCTTTCGCGCCCGCTCCTCCGAAAGATCCACTTTCTTCATCACCGGGAATATCGGATTCAATATCTGAACCGCAGCCCACACCCAGTCCTAAAATAAGCATGCTTGAAAAGAAAATTTTGGAATTGAAATATTTCATTTATCTTCACCTAATGGGGTTGATTATACCTAACACATTCTTGGAATGCGTAAAACGTGCCAACCTATTTCCCCCATAAAACTGCCAAACAAGCACGCCTTTGTGAAAAAATGATACCTTTACACCACAAAAGGTGACAACTCCAATTGCCGATCCTCCAAAAGTTCTCGCCAAATGATCCCCACTCCGCTATATCCCTCAGAGTTCATTTGAGAGCACCTTTTGACAACGCCTCCCCAACAACCTTTTCACTGCAAATTGTGCGGAAACGAAAGATACACGATCGATTGTTCAAAGGTTTTAGTACGTGCGAATCGGTGTTCTTGCTTTTCCTTCTGTGAGAGTTGTGACAATAAAGGTGTCATTTGGTCCACCGACGAAAACGGATATTCCTTCGTTTCCCCTTGTCTAGAATGCGGGAGTCTGAACACGCGGATCCAAAAGTTTAACTTGGCAGAAATTCCTTCTCGTTACTTTAAATCAGAAACAGGTGTGACTCTGGCCTCCTACGCGGCGCTCTATTCTGACGGGAATAATATGCCCATCGGAAACTTAAAAATTGTGCACGCAAGACTCAGCAAATGGACGAGAGCTTTCGTGCCCGGCGATACCGGCATCATTTTACACGGAGAAATTGGAACGGGGAAAACCCACCTCATGTCCCTTATTCTCCGCGAACTCACGCTTGAAAAAGGGATAACCTGCCGCTTTATCGAATTTTCCCATCTCCTAACCCTTCTCAAAGCACAGTATGATCGCGGTCTCGGCGTCTCTCAAATCTTGGAAAAACTGGTCAATATCGACGTTCTTGCCATCGACGAACTCGGAAAAGCAGGACGAACCGAATGGGAGCTTTCCATTTTAGATGAACTCATTTCCAAGCGCTATAATCGCGATTGTTCAACCCTCTTCACGAC
>JALSKP010000267.1 GCA_026988815.1 Myxococcales bacterium
AGAGGATGTGGAGATCGAGGAAATCCAAAGCGTGAAAGATGATGGCGTTACCCAAACCCAGGAAACCCGTCGACTAAAAGATATGGTACGTCAAACCTTAACCGCCGGTGGATCGAGCGGAGCCTTGGCATCGCTGTTGGGTATGGTTAAGGAGTACGCAATCCCACTGATTATTTTTGCGACCTTGATCGTTATTTTATTATCCTTTCGCGCGATTTTGCTTCCCTTTATTCTGGCCTTGGCTCTTGTGTATCTCATGGAGCCGATTGTTTCCTTTCTAAAAAGACGTAGTAAAATGCCGCGCTTCATGTCGGTCTTACTGGTCTATATTTCTTTTATCGGCGTTCTTATCGCGACGGCGGTGGTTATCGTTCCACCCTTTGTCCTTGAGATCGCAAACTTCGCAGAGGCTTTTCCAGCCGAGGCGAAGAAATTTCGAACCGAACAAGTACCCTTGGTGAATCAAAGGCTTCAGGAAATATTGAAATCCTATTTGCCGCTCAATCTCGCTCCGGCCAGCAATCAATTTGATTTTGCCTCTTCTAGAATTCGAAACGCACGAGCCTTGGCAACCCAACAAAGCATCGCTTTTGGGAACGCCCACATGTTGATGAAGCACGCGTACAGCCAAGAGCTTAAACAAGAATTCGAAGAAGATGCAGAGGGTGGAATTACTAAAAAATATTCAATTCTAAGTCCGACCCAACGTCCGAAGTTATTTGAGACTGACGACGCTTTGGGGAGTGGCTGGACGATTCCAGGAGAAAAGAAGCGCGGGCCCATCTCTATTCGTACCGGAGAAAAAGGCGAAATTAGCATTGATTTAAATGATGTGTCCATTGAGGTTGAACAGGTGGCCGACTCCAAGTGGATTGTCCGAAAATCGCCCGATCTCCCCTCCGCTAAATCGGAAGGAGGAATCGAGGAACTCTTCAATCTTGAAAAAACCTTAGACGGGTTAATCGGTAGTATCGTTTCTATTTCTAATCAACGTATTAGTTCACTGGTGGCCTTCCTTCAGAAAACGGTGGTTGGCATTGTAGGGGCAATCGTTGGATTTTTACTCACTCTCATGGTCGCCGCCTTTATTTCAATTGATCTCCCCAGGGTGATGGGATTCTTTCGCGGAGTCGTTCCGAAAAAATCGAAAAATGGATACGATATTCTTCTTAAAAAGCTCAATCGAGGTTTGGCTGGCGTTGTTCGCGGTCAACTCGTGATTTGCGTTTTAAATGGTCTCCTGACGTGGATAGGTTTATGGTTTTTGGGGGTGAAATTTAGTGTTTTGTTGGCTGTAATTGCTGGCATCCTTTCGCTTATTCCCGTTTTTGGTACTATCATTTCAACGATACCAATTGTCCTCGTCGGGTTGCTTGACGGATTTATGATGGGCTTATTAGCGCTTCTTTGGATTCTATTGGTGCACGGTGTTGAGGCATACGTTTTGAACCCAAAAATTATTGGTACCTCCGCCCATATCCATCCTGTCATTGTCATTTTCGCACTCCTGGCCGGAGAAAGTGCGTTCGGTATCATCGGCGCATTACTCGCGATTCCAGCCGCCTCGATTATTTTAACCTTTTTTGATTTCTTTCGGTCTAGGGCTTGGGAAAGCGAAGAGCTGGAGTCCTGTGAAACTTAATTTTTGGGCAAATACTGATGTCGGGAAAGTACGAGGGCACAACGAAGATAACTTCCTTGTGGACAAAAAACTCAATCTTTTCGTCGTCTGTGATGGCATGGGTGGCCACGCGGCAGGCGAAGTAGCGAGCGCTGTGTGTGTGAGATCGGTGCGAGAAATTTTGGGATCACAGAACGCCGTTTTTGAAAATCTCAAGAAAGACCCGGGAAATCCCAACTTTCGGACCGCCGTTCTTTCCGTCGTCCAACATTCCATTCAAGAGGCGTGTTCAAAAATTTGGCATATGGCCGAAGCCGACCCGTCTCGAAAGGGGATGGGAACGACCTGTAGCTTGCTTATGGTCATCGGAAGCGTTGGCTTTATAGGTCATGTCGGCGATTCAAGAATTTATTTATGCAGAGCAAACGCGGTCCAACAAATCACAACAGATCATTCGCTCATCAACGAAATGATCCGTCTGGGGAAAATTCAACCCGGTGAGGAAGACAGCGTCCCGCACAAAAACGCGGTGACGCGAGCTGTTGGTGTGAATGAGGTCGTGGAAGTCGACGCTTTTGAGTTCGAATTCGCTGAAGGAGATCGTGTCCTTCTTTGTAGTGATGGGCTGAGCGGATACATGGAAGACCCCGCGCTTATCCTCGATCTGATGAGCGACCGTGGTCCCAAAGAGGTCACCGAGGTTGCCATCCAACGCGCAAATGCAGCAGGCGGAAAAGACAACATTACCGCGATTTCTATTCATTTCGGGGACGGTGCCTCGTCTTCCAAAAGCGAAAAGAACATCCTCAAAGAGATGGACCTTTTCGAATATTTGTCCGCCAAAGAACTCAATTTGGTGTTTGGCATCTGTTCCTTTGAGACCTTTAGCAAGGGTAAAGAGCTTTTCGCCGAAGGGACCGATCCAGCGAAGTTGAACATCATTATCGAAGGGAAAATCGAAATCAAATCGAACAATAAAGGTGTGAAGACTTTGGTTCGAGGGGATAGTTTTTCAGAGTTCTCAGTGCTCAATAGCGATCCTCTTCGTTATTCGGCAAGGGCCAGTCATACCACTCGTTTGATGTGTCTTGAACGCAATGTTTTTATGGAGCTCATGAAAACCGAGCCGGTTTTGGCGGTTAAAATTCTTTGGAATTTTCTCCAACGGTATTCTCACATGAGCCATTGCCTCGAACCTCAGCAGCTTTTTACCAACCCCTCGACCTCCCAAGGTTTACAGGAAGTGAGCGCGAGTCTTGAACCCCTTATCGCTCAGAAAGAGTCTCGGATTGTCACTCTTGATTCTCTCAAAAAAGGAAAAGATTCGCCGATTTTCACCTTAGACGGGGACCAAACAATCAACAGAAAAGCGTTAGAGAAAAAACCAGCCTCCCAACCTCCAAAAACCAAAACCCCTCTCTCGGGAGTCATTTCTGCACCACGAGGGCGATTGCTTCCCGCACCAAAGAAGAAGAGCGGTGTGAGCGGAAAATCAGTGGTTAAACCTTCCACAGCCCAGTCGATAATCGT
>JALSKP010000268.1 GCA_026988815.1 Myxococcales bacterium
GATAGGTGGAATCGTCTCCGATTTGGAAAATTCGCGTTCAAATTTCTGTCCTGCGATGGATGCGCGTACTTTGGCCCCGATAAGAATATTTTCAGTAAGTGTGGAAGGGTTCACAGGCACTTCCAGAAGAGCCTTATACCCTTTGGTACGGCTGGTTCGATAAGAAAGACCGAAGGGTGTTCCATTAAGTGGCACTTGTTCTCCTAAGGTCTGGGTTGGGCATCCGATAATTGAACCAGGTTCTTGCCCCATCGAACAATCTGGGGCAAATCCATCTCCTGGTAGAGGGGAAGGTTGTGTGCCCGGTGGATAAGGACCGCCCCAATTTAAATCAAAAGGACTAAAATGTTTGGTCGGGACACGCCAGAAGGAATCGCCGATTTTGTAGTGTTTTGCAATTTCTCGACGTTCAGTTTCAGATAACCCAGTATCGAATTCCAGAAAGGCAATACCGTCTTTGATATCAGTCACTTTTAGAACCAGACCATCGGGCATCGGCTCCCACGCGATCGCGTTACGGTCATAAAATCCAGAAGGGACAATGGTTCCTGCTGGAAAGTCGAGAAAGTTATCAACGTACATAAATACAGGTTCTTCAAAAACCACTTTTTCGGCGTTTTTTTCGATGGCCTCCTCAACGCTGAATTCGACGGCATAGGTGTATAGTGTACGTGGAGGAAGATCGGCCATCATTGCACCCCGCCCGTTTTCCCCTTGGGTAACTTCGTTAATATGAAAGGAAATCTTATCTAGTTTTTCAGTTGCGCCATTTGGAAAAACCAGTTTTGCTTTGGTACCCGCGGGGAAATAAACCGAGGTCCTTCGTTCTCCACTTTCATCGCTGGCAAGGTCTCCAGAAACCCATTTAGACTCTTCAAAATCAACCCGTGTAAAATCGGTTTGTAAGGCGACGAGGACGATTTCTTCGAGCCCGCCTGCCACAAATGGTTTGGTATTTGGACGTCTGTCAGAGGTAATAAAACCTTTTTTTGAAACGCGAATGACCGGGCGAGAGTCACCATCGACGGCGAGGTCGTAACGTCCGTCGCTGCGGGTGTAGGTACGTCCAAATTCAGGTCGGTTGGCAAAATAAACCGCGGCCCCCTCAACGGGTTTAGCGTCTACATCGACGATACGTCCGGAAATTACGCTTATATTTGTCTCGTTTATTAAGCCAGCATCAAGGCCGCGATGAATGGCGTTTTCCCCAGTAAAAACAAAAAGGTATCGATCCCAAAAACGAGTAAATCCCTTTTTAGAAATTTCAGGGCGGGTGGTCATCGGATCCTGAGGAACAAAAACGCATGCGTCGCTGGTGAAGCAATCGCTATCGGCGCAAGAGATTCGTCCATCTCCATCTTCGTCTTCGTCGGAGGTACAAATTTCTGGCGTCCATTTTGTGGGCCTTTCATCGTCTGGTACTTCACCATCTTCTCCGCATCCACCACAGGATAAGAAAAAAACCGCCAGAAGGCTCATTGTAAGATTTGCAAAATTTGAGAATTTCATGTTACCCCATTGATAGTAAGTTTGTCCTCAGACTTTGCCAGAAGTATTACCTGAATTCAAGTCGCAAGTGCAACAGGTGGGTTAATGCCAAACATTAACTGATTTGGCGTTTTGTATCCAAGTGTTTTTCTTGGTCGATTATTTAGTGCGTCCATCGCATGTTTGATTTCGTCGTCACACAACATTCTGAAATCCCTTCCTTTTGGAAAAAACTGACCTATCAAGCCATTGGTATTTTCGTTTAGACCTCGCTCCCAGGACGAATAGGGATGTGCAAAATAAAAATCTGCTTTTAATTTTTTGGCGACATTGATGTGCTCGGAAAACTCTTTTCCGGTGTCAGATGTAATTGTAAACACATCTACCATTGTTTTGAGAAGTTTGACTAGCGCCTGGCCAACAAACAGCGCTGTTTTGCGTTCCACTTTTTTCATAAGTGTGTATTTCGTTTTACGCTCCACAATTGTCACTACGCTTGTTTGTGGTTTTTACCAATCGTATCGACCTCCCAATCACCTATACGTGTTTTTTTATCTACGATTTCTGGACGCTCCTCGATGCTAACCCGCTCAGGTATCTGCCCTTGACGGCTTATACTTCCATAGCGCTTCTTTCTTTTGCGCTGACAACGAAGGTGTTTATAGAGTTCTCCTCCAGATTTTTTATCTCGTAAAATATACTGGTAAATCCATTCGTGACTAATTTGGACATCCTGATTCTCTTTCAACCATCCACTAATTTGTTCAGGACTCCATTTTTTTTGGAGTAAAAGGGTCACGTTTTTCCAGGTGATTCTACAAATTCGAAGGTTAGACTTATTCTCTTTTCTTGTCTGCGCTTTGGTGTTCGCTTGTTTGGGACGATAACCTCGTTTACCTTTATTTCTATTTGTTTCTCTTGATATTGTCGACGCTGAACGATTCAAAATTCGCGATATTTTTGCCTGACGATGTCTTGCTTTCAATAACGCCCAAATTTGGATACCTTCGATTTGGGAAAGCTGGGTAGTACTCATTTGTGCTCCTCTTACTTGTCGGTTAGAAAAGCATGATCTTACACCCGCTTTCCCATTCGACAATTTAAGTGTTGCACTTAGGACTTGAATTCAGGTTATTGCATTTCAAAGAGCATGATCTAAATCATGACTTTTCCTACCGAACGAAGAAATTGGGCTCGATAATAATCTATACCCCGAGGGTAGGTTAGGCGCACTGAACGAAGTCTAGGCGGTGGACCTCTAACGTAAATCCTCGCCATGACGAGATATCGTCAAATGTTGGGAAGCATCTACCTTGACTCCATTTTTGTAAGCTTGGTTACTTAATACTTCTTTTGTAAATGTAATGCACGTCATCTTTTTCGAGTTATTGCGAAAGTTTGAAAGAGTTAATCATCGACCGACATCTTTAGTAAGAGTGCTTACTGCTTTGGGGAACCTTCTTCATACAGTTCCACAAAGTCTTTTATCCCTTCTTCGGCATTTCTCTTCGATTCTGCGGCCATGATTTCAAGAAGCATTTGCTTAGCGCGTAGTTGACTTCGTTTAGGGGAGTTTGTCCAAAACATTTCCTAATTTAGGCACCTAGCGAAGCTCTCCTCAATCTTGGGTGTTTCACGAACGACAAGACTATA
>JALSKP010000269.1 GCA_026988815.1 Myxococcales bacterium
GATTTGATTCTCTCATCGGAATTTTGCAGCGAGGGTAGCCCAATCCTTCGATCTCGGGGTAAGCAAGAAAGATGGAAGAGATATTTGATCATCGTGCCGCTATAGAAAACATACCCGAGTCACCGGGGTGTTATATCATGCGCGATAAAAAGAATAAGATCGTCTACGTGGGTAAAGCGAAGAACCTAAACAGCCGCGTGCGATCCTATTTTAATCTCAGCGGCGATGACCGAGCCTTTATTTCCTTCCTTCCTAAAGTGCTGGGCCGGATTGAAACAATTGTGACGGCTAACGAAAAAGAGGCGATGTTATTAGAGAACACTCTGATTAAAAGCCACAAACCTCGCTTTAATATTCGCCTTAAAGACGACAAAAGTTTTCTATCCCTTAAAGTGAACCTTGCTGGGAAGTGGCCTCGTGTTGAAGTGATACGCTCGCGACCCAAAGACAGAATAAAGCGAAAAAATCAGCGTCTTTTTGGCCCTTTTCATAACGCAAAATCTTTGCGCCAAACCTTAGGAATTTTAAATCGATATTTTCAACTCAGGACTTGTCCAGACAAGGTGCTTAATTCTCGTACAAGGCCATGTCTTCAGTACCAGATAAAACGTTGCCCAGCACCGTGTGTGAATGCGATTCCAGTTGATGAATATATGAAAAATCTTAACGAAGCGCTCCTCTTTTTGGATGGAAAGGGAGACGAACTTAAGAAGACCCTAGAAGGTCGAATGTATGAAGCCAGTGATGCGATGGAATTTGAGAGTGCGGCTAGAATACGAGACCAGCTGAAATCAATATCGCGCTCTATGCAACGCCAGCGCGCGATCTCCGATACGGCCAGTGACCGTGATATATTTGGTATTTATCGTGATTCAACGAACGTACGCGTAGAAATATTGTTCGTTCGCCAAGGTAGGCTGGAAGGCGCAAGGGGATTTTCTTTCGAGAATCAGGAGTTTCCTGACGAAAATGTGATGTCGAATTTTTTGAACCAATATTATGCCAACGACCAATTTATTCCTCACGAAATTCTCATCCCGCTTGCCCTGCCCGAGACTCAGATGTCCAGTTTGGGAGAAATTCTAACAGAAAAGAAAGGAAGAAAAGTATCGATTCTAGTTCCAAAAAGAGGAGATAAAAAAGCACTTCTCGCGACTGCGGCGATCAACGCCGAGGCCAGTTATGTGCAGGAGAGAGACGAGACCCATAAGCACCAGGCACTTTTAGAAAGGCTCCAGCAAAAATTTCATTTGAAGAATTTTCCAAAGCGCATTGAATGTTACGATATTTCGAATTTTCAAGGCAAACAAATTGTCGGTTCTCAGGTCGTCTTTATTGATGGAGTTGCAGATAAGAGCGAGTATCGTCGTTTTAGAATGAAGGAGGTTCAGACCCAGGACGACTTTGCAAGTATGCACGAAATGCTGAATCGCCGTCTACTCAAGGTCGTCAATGAGGACGAAGCCGGGCCCGAGCTTATTGTTATTGATGGCGGAAAAGGGCAGCTGGGGCAGGTGGTTGCGGTGCTCGAAGATCTGGGCCTCAATGACATAGATGTTATTTCATTAGCCAAAAGTCGTGTGGATAAAAGTGGTTTCACGGATTCGGAGGTGACGCGCTCCCCCGAACGCGTATTCATCCCTAATCGAAAAAATCCCATCGTGTTAAAACCTCATGCCGCAGAATTGTATTTACTGGAACGCCTCCGCGATGAGGCCCATCGTTTTGCGATCACCTTTCATAAGGAATTACGACGCAAAGAAACGCTGAGATCGGAATTAGACAACATACCGGGCATTGGCCCAAAAACACGTAAAGATTTATTGATGCATTTTGGAAGTGTAACCAAAGTAAAGCAAGCTTCAATCGACGCGTTATTGGACGTTAAAGGTGTTGGAAGGCAGACC
Organism: Myxococcales bacterium; assembly: GCA_026988815.1. Lineage (GTDB taxonomy): Bacteria > Myxococcota_A > Bradymonadia > Bradymonadales > Bradymonadaceae > CALJNB01. The sequence goes on from JALSKP010000269.1 coordinate 1,908, forward strand.
GCTAAGATTGTTTTTGCATACTACGAGAACGATAATTCTGACTGAAACCTCATCTTTTTTGGGGCAAATCGTTCTAAGATCTGGGCATGAATAGAACTATCTGATAGGATAAGTTTTAATAAGATTACAAAAGAAGGACGATGAGGTCCAAAGCAGTTTAGAGGCAATTATTTCTAAGAATCTCGCGTGGTCCACATTTGGACGATACGCCCTACTTGATAAGATTGGTAGTGGGGGAATGGCGGAGATATACCGGGCTAAAACATTTGGCGCTGCTGGATTTGAGAAAGAATTTGCGATTAAGCTGATCCTTCCCAGTCTTGTAGACGATAAAGAGTTCGTTGAGATGTTTATCAACGAGGCAAAAATTGCCGTCAACTTATACCATTCCAATGTTGTACAAGTATTCGATCTGGGAGAGCTGGAAGACCAATATTATATTGCGATGGAATATGTCCATGGCATGGATCTTTTGGATGTCCTGGCTAGATGTGCTGGCGCAGATCTAAAAATTCCCCTCGACCTCGTTCTATTCATCATGACCGAAATGCTCAAAGGTCTAGATTTCGCGCATCGTGCCAAAAACTCCTATGGAGACGAGCTTAACATTATTCATCGTGATGTAAGTCCCTCCAATGTTCTCATCTCTTACGCTGGCGATGTGAAATTGGGTGATTTTGGCGTCGCAAAAGCAGCCATTCAACGCACGCTGACAGAATCGGGGAACTTAAAAGGTAAAGTAGGCTACATGAGTCCAGAACAGGTCGTTGGCGATAAGATTGATCAACGTAGCGACATCTTTTCCGCTGGCGTGATTTTCTTTGAAGCCTTGAGCATGAACCGACTTTTCATTGGCAGCTCCGATCTCGACGTGATGTTGAAAGTTCGCGACGCCGATATTGATGAAGAGCTAGAAAAAGCCCAACCTATTCCGATTCGCTTGGAAGAAATTGTGCGAAAAGCATTAAATAAACATAGAGAAGAACGCTACCAAAGCGCTGGCGAATTCTATCAAGCACTTGTCGATTTTTGTTTTCAACATCGTATTCAGACCAACGCAAATCATCTTTCTAACTTTATGCGACGGCTCTTCGCTGAAGAAATTGAAAGAGAAAAAAGTCAAAAGATCGACGCAGATAGTTCAAGCGATCGTTTACGGGCGATCATCGTCGAGCAAGAAGCGAAGTACCAACATCAGATCGCGCCTTTGAATCCAATTTCCGAAATTAGTGAATTTTCAGAAGTGCCGGAAACCAAAACCGAAGAAAGCGCTTTGGAGAAACGGTATCGTTATCGCGATAATTCTGGCCTCATCTACGGTCCAATGGGATATAAAACGATCGTAGCTTTATTTTCCGAGCGGGTGCCTCGAGACTCTGATCGTGTTTCCGTGAACAACGGAAACTGGGAAGATCCTTTCCAAGTTGAAGAATTTCAAGAGACCTTGCAAAAAGCCGAGCAGGCCTCAAAATCTAATCCCTTAGGAAAAGGCGTGTTGATTCGCCATCGAAGTAAAGGTGCGTCGTCCCAAAGCAATTCAGCTGGAGATTCTTTTCCCCTCTCTGAAGTAAAAGAATTGGGTGCAGATAGTTCGCCTGTGATCGCCCCATCCCATGATGAACCTCGCCGTGCTGAGACTATGGAAGAGGCGCGCGATTCCATTCGAGAGATGCGGGAGAAGTACACAAGTTATAAAGGGGATTTCGATAAAATTTCTTTTGCTCGCCTTTTAGCACGTCTACATCGCGATTCAGCGACCGGACGCTTGGTTGTTGGGCAAGGTGAAGTTAGTAAGTCAGTTTACTTTTCAACGGGCGAGCTTATTCTCGTTGAATCAAATAAAAAAGAAGAGCTTTTGGGATTCTTTCTAAGAAGCAAAGACATTATTAGTCAGAACCAATTAGAAGACGGCCTCGCGCGTTTATCGGAGTGGGGCGGTCGACTAGGTGACGCTTTAGTTTCCGTCGGCGCGGTACCTGCCCACGAAATTTTTCAACACCTTTCCCAACAAATGCGAGATAAAATACTTGATGTCTTTTCGTGGATGGGGGGAACATATGAGTATTTTGAGGGCCAAGAACCGGGAATCCAAGGCTATCCTCTAGGTATTGATGCCTACGGTGTGGTCGCTGAGGGATGCCTTATGTTCACTCCTTTAGAGCGGATTAAAGCTTTCTATGCACAACGTCGTAATGTTTCGATGTACAGAAAAAAGGAATTGGGATTTACAACCGAAGAGTTGAGGTTGTCCTCAAAGATGCTTCGTATTGCGAAGAAAATCACCGACGGTCAAACGGTTAAAAGTTTGCTAAAAAGTATGCCCGAGGAAGATGAGTCTTTTGTCTATCGCGTCCTCTATCTTCTCCATCAAGTTGAATATCTCACCTTTGAGACCACCGAAACGGATGAAGGTCCGATTCCTCGTTCACTGAATTAAATCTCATTCTGGGGGATACAACTGATGCTCTTGGATATATTTGAGAACCTCGAGATCTAGAAGTCCATCAATGGAATCGCCAGATCGTATTGCACGTTTTATCGCAGATGAGGAAACTTTAGGAAGACGAAAACCGCGATAGATTTTCAAGTCGATCGTATCAGGATTGGTCAAAAGCGGGGCGCCTTGTCGAGGAACAACGATAATATTACTCAAAATCGGAAGTTTTTCAGGCTCGTTCCAGCGTGGTAACTCGGGAACAATATCAGATCCGATAATAAGTGTGGGCGTAATTCCCGGACGCACGGCATGTAAAGCGCTCAGAGTTTGGACGGTGTAGCTTGGCTTGGGTAAATCTCTTTCGATCTCTACGACCCGTACTTTGTCGCCAAGTTTACTAAATGCACGTCGACATAATTCTACACGAGCGTCGAAATCTACCATGCCTTTTCCAAAAGGGTGTTTGTAGACGGGGATAATCCAAAGCTCATCAATGTTCTCTGTCGCCAACATTGCATGCGCTAGTAAAGCATGCCCGACATGGGGAGGATTAAAGGTGCCGCCCAAAATGCCAACCCGTCCGCCTTCGGGGAGCGGAGGAAGATTCGCATCGATTTTCCGAAGCAGCGCATCAGCTAAGGGAAGACCTCCTGGCGAGTCGATTCGACGTGGAGATTCCTGGATGGAAATAGGAAGTGTGGCCTTATGATGCGTTGTGGATGCCCCAAGGAAGTACAATCCTGCGTAGACCTTAGGGTCGATTTCGGCGCCACGTAATTTCGCATTTTCGAGGAAGGTCGATACTTCTTTTAACGGAATTTCGTGAATATCAATATCCTCGTTTTCGTCGCCTCCACCCTCCGCTACTCGTCGGAGTGAACTGGCGAGGAAGAAGGTTACGCGCTCGTTTGACATGCCAGCTGAGGGAGGACCGTCAGTTAAATATTCCATTTGGGCAGCCGCATATCCCGTTTCTTCGAGGAGTTCTCGTTCGGCGGCTACCTCTAAAAGCTCCCCTTGAAATTCGGCGCTATCACCCACCAAGCCTGCTGGGAATTCAATGACCGTACAGCCGATGGGAGGTCGATATTGTTCGATAAGGATAACTTTATTGTCGTCTCTTAGCGGAACGATAACGACTGCACCACCTTCGCTGATTCGTTCGGCGAACTCCCATCCCTTGGAGTTCTTTAGTAAACGTAGATACTTTCCTTCAGCTAAAATTTCAGACATTTTTAATCTCATGGCTAAGAATTAGAATGGCACCTGCGTCTTCCATTTCTTGAAGGGCCGATTCTACATCGCCAGGATTTACATCAACTCCTCTACAACCGTCCACAACAAGATAGGTTTTAAAACCAAGTTTTAGTGCATCCAAGACCGTAAATTTCACACAATAGTCGGTCGCTAATCCCATGACATAAAGGACGTCGGTTTTTCTTGTTTTTAGAAAATCACCCAGACCCGTATCGCTACGATGCCCGTTGTCAAAAAATGCGGAGTAACTATCCGTTTCAGGGTTTTCTCCTTTCTGAAAGACGACGGTGTTCTCAACGTCAACCAAGTCAGCGGAAAACTGAGCGCCAAAGGATTGTTGAACGCAATGGTCGGGCCAAAGGAATTGTGTCAATCCATTCAGATCGATTATCGTGCCGACATCTAGGGCATGGTTGGAGGCAAAACTTTTATGGTTGGAGGGATGCCAGTCCTGTGTTTTGACAATGAGATCAAACCTAGCGCTTAGCGCGTTTGCGATGTCGATAACATCCTCACCTTCAGGAACAGCAAGCGCTCCACCAGGTAAAAAATCGTTTTGTAGATCGACGAGAATTAGAGTTGCGTTCATTTTATACCTCGAAGTTAAATCCTTCTTTCTTCAATTTTTGGTAAAGTTCTTTATCAAATGAAAAGAGTTGAGCTGCCCGATGGGCGACATCTTTCTGAACCTCGCCGGTCTCTATAACCAAGCCCGTTTTTAGGACGCGGCGGCGAAAGTTTCTCTTATCTAAGGTCGTATCAAGAATGACCTCATAAAGATGTTGGAGTTGTGAAAGGGTAAATCGCTCGGGTAATAATTCGAAACCAATAGGGCGATAGCGTAATGTGTTTTTCAATCTCTCATGCGCTAGATCCACAATGCCTTGATGGTCAAAAGCAAGCTTTGGATGCTCATCGATTTCGAACCACGCCGCGTCTTGGGCATCGCTCGCCGCAGAAACTTCGTGATCGCTCAGACGAACGAGGGCGTAGTAGGCAACTGAAACGACACGTTCTCGCGGGTCGCGATCGATAGCACTGAAGGTATATAGTTGTTCAAGGAAGACATTCTTGAGTCCTGTTTCTTCTTCAAGCTCTCTCAACGCAGCATTTTCTGTGGTCTCATCCACGCGTACAAAACCGCCAGCGAGCGCCCACTTTCCTTTAAAGGGTGGAAGTTTTCGTTGGATAAGCATCAGTTTGAGGTCGCCTTCATCAATGCCAAAAACCACACAATCTACAGTTAAAGCGGCGCGAGGATATTCGTATTCAAATGCCATTATATAGTATCCAAGTTTAGGTTTTCGTGTTGCTCCACCCAATCGGCCAGAATATCCAATTCACGTTTATAAGCACCGGAAAGAATCGGAAAACGACACCAGGTTTTGGGATCTAGGTTTTCATCATCCACATGGAAAGATGGAGCATAGCGCTCTCTCTTCCACTGATTTCTACACCAAAGTTTAAAGAAACGAACGACCCAAGTGTAAAGCTGACCAGGGCTATATTGTGGAAATTTTACCCGCATTAAACGGTAGGCATCCACCGGAGATTTTTTATCACGGATTGCAACGCGTTCGATTGCATCTAGCAAAATATAGGGCATGAGGTCGCTCTCATCGGTCTGTTCCTCGCCGGAAGGTCGCAGTTCTGCCGTTGGTTGTTGGCGGTTTATTTTTGAGAGTTCAGGAATAGAATGTAGTTCTTTGGGACCGTGTTCTTCCATCCACCTTAGCCACTGACGTAAAAAAGCTTTATCAATTCCAGCGACGGGACTCAGGCCACCAGAAGTATCGCCGTCCATCGTCGCATACCCGACCGCGGCCTCAGACCTGTTGCTCGTTGAAAGGAGTAGCGCGTTGTTGATGTTGGCGAACATCCAAATTGAAGGCGCACGCGAGCGCGCTTGAATGTTCTGTAAGGTGATATCATCGTCTTCCCAGGTGAGCTCTCGCCCGATGGCCGCTTCGATGATTTTAGTATAATTATTTACTAAGCCGTCTACGTCGAGTTCATAGTAGGTTGCGCTTAACGCTGCTGCGACGGCACTCGCCGCATCTCTGGTGATCTCTCCGCTGTTTTTCGTAGATTGGTAGGCGCATGTTAACGTGGCGTGCACGATTTCTTCGACCGAGTTACAGGATTGAATGGCAGAAATATGGGATAACTTATCTTTGGTTCCTTGAAGGCCTAGTTCGTCCACGGCGAAAGCCATTGCTAAAGAACACAGGCAACTTACGGCGGCAGAATCCGCGCCACCAGACAAGGAAACGACGAACCCCTGAGAAAAACTTTTCCGAAGGTAGTCGAAAAGTGAAAGTGCGATGGAGCGGGAAAACTCTTCTTCTTTATGCTTTTCTGCTTTCTCCCAAGCATGAATTTCAATCGGTGGCGCTAAGCTTGGATCGATGGCCGGAAATTTAAAGTCGACACAGATTTCGTCTTTTCGTTCCGACTCGACGATGGGCCGATGGCTGACTGTACGCGCAAGGTTGACGCGCGAGGTTTCGATATCAATCAAGGCTGATGTGAGCTCAACGTTTTTAAAAGAAAATCTTGAACCCTGAGCAATCATTTTCCCTGAACTTGCGATCATCGCACCGCCATCGTAGATCGCGCGTCCCGCTTCGTTTCCGAGCAGATTCGAATAGATATAGGTCACACCAAAAGCACGCGAACCCTCCACCACAAATCGCTTTCGCACTTCAAGTTTTCCGAATGCGAAATGGGACGCCGAAGGGTTGAGAATAATATCGACGCCTTTAAAGGAAAGGTCGCTACCTGGACGCTGTGCCACCCACGCTTCCTCGCAAATTTCGAAGCCGATTTTTATCCCCTCACAATTAAAATAGATGTCACCGATGGGGTAGCTTTTAGCGCCGAACTTGATTTCGGAAACCGTGTCACGTGGCCAAGGTTTGAACCATCGAGGCTCATAGTGCAGGCCGCCTCCAGCAAGATGTTGCTTGGCCACAAAACCGACAATGCGTTGGTCGGCAATGAGACATACGGTGTTGTAAAATCCATTGGTGTAACGCGTTGGAAGTCCAACGGAGACGATCATGCCAGCCGTCTTGGGACGAATTTCTTCGTCGACCATCTTCCACGCCATTTCATAAACATGGGGCGCGTGAAAAGAATCCTCACATCCATATCCGGTAACACACATCTCGGGCAGGCAGAGAAGTTTAACATCATCTTCGCGTGCAAGGTCGATGGCCTTTAGGATGTTAGCAAGATTATTGTCCCAATCGAGCGGTGTTTGGTTCATCACCGCGGCCGCAACTTTTACAAAATTCATAGTATAACCTTATTTTTTTTTCGTAGGGCGCTCATTAATTCACGTTTGGTTTTATCTAAGTTCTCTTCTAAACCAACCGGATATTCGTGAGGGTTTAAAAAACGTAAAATTGAGGGATGGAGTCGTTCAAGATCATTTTTCCGAGTCCTTCGGATTGAATCTAGTGAGGGTGTTTCGTAGGAAAGTTTACCATCTCTGAAGATTTCTTTCAGCAGCGTCTCAAAAGTATGGGCTGATAAATCTTTTATTCTCGTTTGATCTTTCATGTCGACAAGTAGGTGGCCAGACTGACTTCTTTCATCAAAGATAAGATCGCCAGCAAAGTATCGGCCGTCAAAATATCGTCGTACCTGATGCACTCCGGGCGTGTTTATTTTGAACGCTTGTTCAGAAATTTTAATCGTATCTTTCCATTCGCCGCCTCTTTTTGAGGCCGCGATTTTGTAGACTCCGCCAAGCGCAGGTTGGTCGTAGGCGGTTGCTAATTTCGTTCCCACTCCCCACACCGCGATTTGAGCACCTTCTTGTTTAAGGCTTGCGATAATATGCTCGTCGAGACTGTTCGATGCAAAAATTTTAGCGTCTTTGAACCCACCTTCATCAAGGATTTTCCTCGCCTCAATGGATAGATAGGCGAGGTCTCCGGAGTCCAAGCGGATGCCTGCAAGTCGGTGACCGTTTTCTTTGAGTTTTTTTCCTAAAGCAACAGCATGATGAACGCCGTTTAAGGTGTCGTAGGTGTCAACCAAAAAAACGCAGTTATTTGGGAGGGCATCTGCGTAGGCTTCAAAAGCGGCTCGTTCGTCTCCGAAGAACATCACCCAACTATGGGCGTGGGTTCCTTTGACGGGAATGCCAAAGATTTTCCCTGCAAGAACATTTGATGTAGCGGCTACCCCTCCAATGTAGGAAGCGCGTGCAACCGAAAGTGCTCCGTCAATTCCCTGGGCGCGGCGCATTCCAAATTCCAGGACTGGATCTGTACCAGCAGCCAAACAAACGCGCGCGGCTTTTGTTGCGATTAATGTTTGGAAGTTTACTATGTTTAGGAGAGCGGTCTCGATAAGTTGTGCTTGGATGATAGGACCGCGAATTCTGATTAAGGGCGTATTGGCAAACACCACACGTCCTTCCGGGATCGCATCGACATCGCAGTCAAAGGTCATCTCCCCTAAGTAATCCAGAAAAGCAGATTCAAAAAGGGGCTCACCGTCGTTACCCTTTAGGGTGCGTAAGAAATCTCTATCGTCTTGCTCGAAGGTAAAGGACTGCAGGTAGTCGATCACATATTCCAAGCCCGCGCTGATTGCAAAGCCACCTTTAAAAGGATTTTTCCGAAAAAAGAGATCAAATACAGCAGACGTGAGGTGCTCGTCATTTTTCCAATACCCGTAGGCCATTGTGAGTTGGTAAAGGTCGGTATGTAAGGCGAGATTGGTGTTGTAGATGCGATCTAAAAGAGGGGATTTGCGTTTCATCACTCAACTCTGTTCTAGTTAAGTAAGGATAGTGTAGATTATACACTGAGTCAAGTCGTTAACAGATCCTCGGTAACAGGTTCCTTATGTTGTATTTTAGGGGATTTATTTTTCGAGGAAGTTAAGTCGAATTTCGTCGCCAAGCTCACGCAATAAATGTTTTTTAAAGCGTTCTCTTAGTTTGACTTCAACCTGACGAATACGTTCTTTTGACACGCCGTATTCTTCTCCTAAGAGGACGAGACTTTTAGCATCTTCGGCGATCATTCGATCAAACCAAATGGAACGCTCTCGATCTTGTTCCAAGTTCGCGCCAAAGGCTTTGATAACTTTTGCGAGCTCACCGGAAGATTGTTTTTCGGCCACGAGCTCCTCCGGTGTTGCGGAGGCATCATCGGCCATGAGTTCACCGATGGTGGTGCTTTCATGCCCGGGCGCTTGGGCGTCGATGTAAACTGGCGGGGCATCAAGTTGGGCGGCAACGCGAACGACCTCGGCCTCGTCTACATCTAAGTACTCCGCAATCAATGCGGGAGTGGGATTTCGATGACCTTGTTCAAGAAGGGCTCTTCGCGCTTTTTTTAGATTGTAAAAAAGCTTACGACCTGCGCGAGAGGAGCCGATACGAACAGGATGAAGATGATTCATCAGGTAGTTCAAGATCATAGCGCGGACCCAATATTGGGCATAGCTGGTGAATTTCACACCGCGATAAGGATCGTAGCGAGTAACCGCTTCGGCGAGTCCAACGTTCCCTTCTTGGATGAGATCGAGAAGGTTTGACCAGCGTCGTTTGTATTCTTTGGCAATTTTTACGACCAAACGTAGGTTGGTCATAATAAGAACTTTAGCAGCTTGACCGTCATCATCTTCTTTGAAGCGCAAGGCCAATTCTTGTTGGTCTTGGGCACTGAGCGGTTTCATATCTCGAAGTCGAGCGAGGTAGGAAGAGAGCGGATCTGAGACCACAAGATCAGTGGAGGGTCTGTTTAGTGCCTCCAATAAAGTGATTGAGTCGGGAAGAAGAGGATTTCTAGCCAGCGTCGCCTTGAGTTTAAACTCTGGTTTAGCGGTGTCGTCGATGATGACTTCGACGGGGTTATTGAATTTATCCTCAGGCATATTAATTTTCGTCATTGGTTGCAACATTATTATAACTCACGAATCGTTGACCGCCACCTAAAAGAAGCGATCGTGTTAATCAAATTAAAAGATGTAAAATCTGTTCTAGTTTTCGATTATTTGCTGACGTGATCTTCGTCATCGTCGAGATTATCGCGGGCGCGAAATTTGAGGCTTGCGGAGTTGATGCACCAACGTTCGCCTGTGGGGGCGGGTCCATCGTTGAAAATATGTCCAAGGTGGCCGTCACATCTTGCACATTTGACTTCGATTCTCGACATTCCGTAGGAATTATCGGCGACTTTGAGAACACGTTTGGTAGAAACGGGTTCGGTGTAGCTAGGCCAACCGGTGCCGGAGTCGAATTTCGTTGTTGAGTCAAAAAGTGGATTATCGCAGGCCGAACAAACGTAGAGTCCGTCTTTTTTATAGGCGTTATATTCGCCAGAAAAAGCGGGCTCGGTTCCCTTTTCACGAAGGATATTGAATTGAATCGGTGTGAGTCGGGCCTTCCATTCGGAATCGCTTAAAACAAGTTTGTCGACGCTCTTATCATCGTGGCTCTTTCCTTCCACAATAGGAGAATCGGTTTCAGCGTGGATTTTCTTATTCCTATCCGAGCACGCAAAAGCGGTCGTAAATACGAGGAAGAGGGTTAGATGTCGTAACAAGACTTGCATGTTTTTAACTTAAGCACCGGTTTGAGAAGGCAAGAACTTTCTTTTGGAAACTGATCTGCTTATCTTAGATGCTTAGTTTGGAATTTTGTTTCGGATTTTATTCAATGGCCAAGTTTAGGATTTTCTAAGGCGCTCAAAGCCAAGGCCTTTAACGTATCGACGAAAAGCATCGCCGACTTTATTTCCGACCTCGATTTTAGATAAGCTGCAACGATCGGGCGACTGGGCTGATGAGATTTCAGCGGTCGGTAGGTTCTTGAGCGATCTTTGTCGAAGTGGGCAACGAGAGAAGGCACCATTGCAATGCCAAGGTTCCTCGACACACAATCCTGAATGGTGGTCACTTGTGCCGTCTTACAAATAATAACCGGATTGATTTGTGCCGTGTAGCAAAAAGATTCGACTTGCTCGCCTAAACAATGGCGAGGATCGAGGGCGATAAAGGGATAGGATTTGATCTCTTCGACTGAGATTTCTTTTCTCTTCGTTAATTCGTGGTTGGAGGGCAAGAGCACGACGAAGGGTTCTTGATAGAGCAGTTCGTGTCGTACGTGTTTGGACTCAATAGGCAGACTCATGATCGCCACATCAATTTCGGTGTGATGAAGGGCGTCGAGCAAATTATCCGTCATATCTTCTACAATGGAGAGATGAATATGGGCGTAGTTTTCGCGAAAAGATTCTATCGTTGCGGGTAGAATATGGGGCGCGATCGTGGGTAGAATTCCTACCCGGAGTTGATCGGTGTTAACTTCTTCGGGTTCCACGACCGTTCGTCGGATTTTTTCAAGCCCCTCTAATACGGTTCTTGCTTGGGGGTACAAGACGCGCCCGAGTTCGGTAGGAACGACTTTTTTCTTTAAACGGTCGAAGAGCTTGCCGCCACATTCACGTTCGAGTTTTATGATTTGCTGGCTAAGGGAAGGTTGGCTTACAAAACAACGTTTTGCCGCCTTTGAGAATCCCCCAGTTTCGTAGATGGCCACGAAATACCTGAGTTGATTAATTTCCAAATTGCATTCATCCAATAAATAGGTTGATTTAGACTAAATGATTTTCACGTTCAACTCACGTCCAAATCGCGAACTTCTCAAAATCACTGTTTTTTTTGGAAGCTAAACCGTTGTCTAACTGACTAATTTGTGATTATGTTCGGCTATTCTTATTCCCCAAAAGAGGTGTTTTGTGACTCAGCCTTCCTTAAGCCAACTATCCGAAGATGAAACGATGTTCCGTGATGCAATCACAGAGTTTGCCAAACGAGAGGTGTTACCTCACGTCATGGAGATGGACGAAAAGCAAAAAATGCGTCCAGAAATCATTAAAGGCGCCTTTGATTTGGGGCTGATGGGTATTGAGGTACCAGAGGAATATGGCGGGTCAGGTGCATCCTTTTTTACGGCGATTTTGGCTGTTGAAGCGTTGGCCGTGGTCGATCCAAGCGTGTCAGTTTTCGTTGACGTTCAGAATACGCTTGTAAACAACGCGCTATTACGTTGGGGGTCTGATGCCCTCAAGGCGAAATATTTTCCAAAGCTTACTACAGAATGGGTTGCAAGTTATGCCCTTAGCGAGCCTGGATCAGGAAGCGATGCCTTCGCACTTGCAACCAAAGCCGAAGATTGCGGAGACCATTTTAAACTCAATGGTACCAAACTTTGGATCACCAACGGTGATGAGGCCTCCTTCTTTATTGTCTTCGCCAATATGAACCCCGAAGCGGGATATCGCGGTATCACCGCTTTTATCGTGGAAAAAGGGTTTGAAGGTTTCTCTGTAGGAAAGAAAGAAGACAAATTGGGTATTCGTGCATCTTCGACCGTTGAATTGATCTTCAAAGATTGCATTGTTCCCAAAGAAAATGTTCTCGGAGAAATCGGAAAGGGTTATAAAGTTGCCATCGAGACCTTGAATGAGGGCCGGATCGGTATCGGGGCTCAGATGATCGGTTTGGCCAAAGGAGCTTTGCATAACGCGATGCAATACATGGTTGAACGAAAGCAATTCGGAAAAGCCATCGCAGATTTTCAGGGCGTTCAATTTCAGTTCGCAGAAGTGGCAACCCAAATCGAGGCCGCACGTTTGATGGTCTACAATGCTGCTCGACTAAAAGACGCAGGAAAGCCATTTGCCAAAGAAGCTGCGATGGCGAAACTATTTTCAAGCCAAGTCGCCGAACGCGCTGCCTCTCAATGCCTTGAATTCTATGGTGGTGTTGGGTTCACAAAAGAATTCCCCGCTGAGAAGTTTTTCAGAGATGCAAAGATTGGTGCAATTTATGAGGGAACGACGAATATGCAGCTCCAAACCATCGCCAAAATGATGCTATCTGAATACAGATGAAGTCTGAATTTCTTGATCCATTAATTTCTGCTGCGCATTCTTTTTCTAGGATGGGTTGGCTTCTTGCCACGAGTGGGAATTTTTCTAGGCGTATAGATAGTAAGCGATTTTACATTACAAAAAGTGGAAAAGATAAAGGGGAACTAGCGCCAGAAGATTTTTTGGAAATAGTAAACGGCGATACTACATGCGCCGACGGTAAAGCTTCTGCGGAAACCTGTATCCATCATACCCTTTATCAACGTTTTGAAGATGCGCAGGCCATTTATCATGTCCACGAACCTTATGCAGGATTATGTGGCCGTCGAGATTTTCAGGATACCCAAACCCTATTTTCAGGTTGGGAAATGATCAAAGGTTTGGGTGTGTGGGAGGACGTGGGGGTCGGCATACCGATCTTTTCGAATCATCTCGATGTTCAAAAGATCGCAGATGAGATCGAGGCATTTTTTGATGGCGAACCCGCTCAAGTACCTGTGATCAATATCGTCGGCCATGGCATTTATGTTTGGGGCGACACGCCCGCGTTGACCAGGGCCCATCTTGAGGCGGCGGCTTATTTGTTTAAAGTCGATTATCTAGAAAAAAAGAGGATCTAGTCTTCAACGTCGATTAATCCCACGCCTTAACTTTAACTTTTTTCTTAATGGGGGCCCAGCCATTCGAGGGCTTTCTAGGTTTTTTAACCTGGGTGGGTTTTGTACTTTCGGTTGGCTTTGTAACCTTGATTGTTCTTGGTTTTTTGTTTTTTTGTTTGGGCCGGATGGAATTTTTAGGACGTCGAACTTTCTTGGCCGTCTTGCTTTTTTCAGCATCCATGAGGACTTCCATCTTTGAACTGGATGAGGGGCTTAGGACTATATTTTTAGTTAAAAATCCTTCGGCTTGAATACGAAAGGTCGTAGGTTTACTCACAAAAACGGGGCGAGGTAAGATTCCCAAAAAGAGATTATCCTCACTATAGATTTCTGCTCCAGTTGGACCACTTAGCGCAATTTCTGTTTCTTCAGCCCGTTCGACTTTTTTAATCTCTTGAAGAGGAGGGCTGTTTTTTGTATCGGCGACAACTTCTTTCGTTTTCGTTGGCAAAGGTTCGGATTTCATCTCTTCCTCACCGCCTATAAATACGAATCCCAAAAGTAGACAAAGCGCGGCTACACCCACGAACGCGATGACCGCAACGAGGGGCTTTTTATCGGGAGCCTCAAATTCATTGGTGAGGAGGGCGGAGTGGGTTTCTTGAGAAAGTTGTTGGGAGTGAGATTCTAAAATAATATTTGAATCACTAATCATTGTGGGGAGTTCGTCCAAAGCGAAGGATTCGGAAACAACATTGAAGATCGGCGTTGGAGAGGGGGTTTGTATTCCAGAAACCGAAATGGGGCCCGATTGAGATATAGAAGAGGCTTTGATGCCTTTTTTAGGCAATGAATCTGACCATCCTCGTTGGGCCAGAGGTGTTGTTTTCGCTTGGGTTTCGTCAAAAGCACGAATCATCTCAACTGCGTTTTGAAAACGTTCAGCCGGATTTTTGGAGACCGCTTTCACGAAGAGTTGTCCAATAGGATCGTTTTTGATGAACTCAGGAACATCGATAGGGTCTGAGGAAATTTGTTTATTCAGGATTTCCCATTTTCCAGATTTGGCGAAGACCGATTGGCCCGAGAGCATTTCTATGCCAATCAACCCAAGGGCGTAAATATCAGTGGTCGCTCCGATATTTTTAGATGAAATTTGTTCAGGCGACATATAACTAATGGTGCCGATGAGGACGCCAGCATTGGTGAGTTCTTCTTCGCCGTCTTCGGTATCTAGGAGTTTGGCGATTCCGAAATCGAGTACTTTTACAAAATCAACTTCTCCGTGCATCTCGGCCAACATGATATTTGCGGGCTTGAGATCGCGATGAACGATTCTTGATGCGTGGGCCTCAGAGAGGCTTTTCAAAATTTGTCGACAAATGCGTTTGACTCTCTCGGGCGATATCGGACCGTCGGTTTTAATGACCTCCTTCAACGTTGGACCCTTGACGGCCTCCATGGCATAATACAAAAAGCCACCGCTGCTTTTGTTAAAGTCATAGATCTGAATCGTATTGGGATGGGAGAGATTTCTAATCGCCATCACTTCACGCTTAAAACGCTGGACCATTTCATCCATATTCAGCGCTTGGCTAAGTAGGATCTTCAACGCGACGTTTCTGTCCATTGATATTTGTCGGGCGAGATAGACAGCCCCAAAACCGCCTTTACCCAACAAATCCAGTAGTTCATATCGGCCATCGACCTGGGTTCCAATTGCTGGTAACCCGGGTTGAAGCTTCACATTGTTTTGTTTAATCAAAATGTGTTCAACTTAAAGACTAGAAAACTTGTTGCTTAACAAGCCATGCAGTATGTATTATACAACTTTTTCGGAATTCGAGCAAAATCAAAATGGATCTTATTATGACACCGCAATCCAGGATTTTTTCGTCACTTATTTTTATGATGGTTTTTCTTTTTGCGAGCCTCGGTTTTGCACAAAAAAAGAGCTTTCAACAGTATCTCGACCTTGCAGAGAAGGCCTATGCTCAAGAAGACTATCCTAAAGCGATTGAAAATCTCTTTCTTGCTTATAGTGTAGAGAAGAACCCACGTTTACTTTTTAACGTGGCGAAATCTTATCAAAAACTTGGCGAATGCGACAAAGCGATCGTTTATTTCAGAGCTTTCCGGCGCCAACCTAGCGCGGGCGTGGACCTTCGGGCACAAGCCAAGACTGAAATCGGCAAAAGTGCATCCTGCCAAACCATCAAACCCTTATCTGGACGCTTTTTTATTAAATCTGATCCAAAAGGTGCAAAGGTTACCCTCGATGGAATCGAAATGGGATTCACGCCTCTGGAAACAGCCGGGCATAAAGCAAGCACCCATGAACTCGTTCTTGAACTCGAAGGATATGAGTCCGTGAGCACCAGCTTTGAAGCCTTGGCCGGGAATGACCAGCTCATCAACAAAAAGCTGAACCTAAAAACAGAGGGAGATTTTGTCGAAGAACCAGATCTCGTCACAGAAAAAGAGGATTCAAATCTCCTCCCCTACATCATCGCGGGTAGCGTTTCTGCCCTAGGACTCGGTGTTCTAGGTTTTGGTACGTTCACAGATCTTGTCACCATTCCAGATCTCAAAGAAGCAAGAATTGAAGTTCAAGCCGAAGTAGAAAAAGGCGGGCCGGCCGATGTCGGCGATGTTCAAGAGCTTACCGATGATATCGACGCGTCCATTTCTACCGCGATCGTGAGCTATGTTATCGGTGGAACCTTACTCGCCGGTGGTGTGGGATATTTCGCTTATATTCTCGCAACAGATTCAGCAAACACCGATGGTCTTGTGATTGCACCGGCCATTAGTACGCAGGGTTTCGGTATTCATTTTTCAAAAACCTTCTAAAATGTATAACGACCAATTCAAAAGCGGGGATGTCATTGTCGGGCGATATCGATTGGTCGAAAAAATCGGTGCTGGCGGATTTGGTGTCGTCTACCGTGCCGTTCAACTTGGAATGGAACGAGATGTTGCCGTAAAACTTCTTCACGCCTCCGAGAGCTTTGACGAAAATGGTCGAGAACGCTTTCGACGTGAAGGGTTGGTGGTAAGAAATCTCAATCATCCCAACACCATTCGACAATATGACTTCGGGGAAACTGAAAATGGTACTCTTTTTCTCGTTCTCGAATATTTAAAGGGTCGTAATCTCGTACAATGCATTCGCGCCGAAGGCGCCTTGGGGGATGAGCGCGTTAGAGGCTTTGTCGTTGGCGTTTTGAAATCGCTCGCCGAAGCACATTCTCACGGCATTGTTCATCGCGATTTGAAACCTGGAAATATCATGCTTTGTGATGTGTATGGTGAGCGCGATTATCCTAAAATTCTCGATTTTGGGATTGCAAAGGTCATGATGGGAGATTCGCCAGACCTCACGGCGGTGGGTATCGCGCTCGGGTCGCCAAGATATATGGCGCCAGAAGTTTTGAGAGGAGAGGATCCTACCCCCGCTTGCGATGTCTATTCCATTTCCATCACCATCGCTGAGGCGATTATGGGGCAACCCTTAATCAAGACCAGAGATTCCCTTGAAGCTGCGAGGCTTCAGCTGGACCCCGAGCCTCTTCCCATCCCCGAAGAACTGATCCAATCCAGTTTATGGCCGTGGCTTTCGATTGGACTAAAAAAGGACAAAAGCGAGCGTTATAAAGATGCAGAAGAGATGTTGGGATTTTTCTCATCACCGCTCCAAGACCTTATCGACCGAGGCGCAGAGCGTCCTTCCATCGCGACCGCGACCACAGATGTTTTAGAGGCCGTCGATGGTCAACACCCCTTCGATGGTATGTTCGGTGATCCCGATCAGCGAGCGACCTTTCTAGGAACTCCGAATTCGGACGCGCTTTATAGTGATGATACCAACGCGTTATCGGTAGAAGAAGCGCAAAGGATCGTTGATGAAATTCGTCATGGAGAAGTACGCCGTGTTACGCCAAATATTACACCGGCGAGACCGACACTGACCCAAGCCCCGCAATTAACGGCAACACCAGATCCTGCTGAAAATAGACCGACAAGCGTGTATTCCCCTGTTGGAGCTCGCGCTCCCTCAATCGCCTATACGCCGGAATCTGAAAAGCCAACAATCGCGGCAGAATCCATTCCTCTAGTTGCTCCTCCGAAGCTGCAAAAAATTTCGATTTTTGACGAATCGCCTCCTAGAAACCATGTCGCGTCTCCCGATTTGGTGAATCCTCGTCCTCTTCCAACTCTTGTTGCCGGAGAAATGACCGAGCTCACAGAGAAAAAGAACCCCGACCAAATGAAAAAAATCATCGCAATTGTGGGATTTTTGGGGCTTGTTTTC
>JALSKP010000270.1 GCA_026988815.1 Myxococcales bacterium
GTCTATACAACTTGTTCGGGTCCTAAGGTCGATTTTCTGAAGGGGTTGGGGGCCGATAAAGTCATTGACTATACGAAAGAAGATTTTAGTTCATTAAAAGATCTCGATGTCGTCTTTGATACACTTGGCGGGGAAGCTTTGGAAAAGAGCTTTCAAACTCTCAAAAAAAACGGCCGTTTGGTTTCCATCGTCGATACTCCGAATGAAGAACGAGCAAAAGAACACAGCGTCGAGGCACATTTCGTTTTCGTTCAGCCAAACAAAGAACAGCTTGATGCACTACGCGAGCTTCTTGATGCCAAGGAAATTGAAGTTCACATTGATAGCGTTTTCGGTTTAGAGGATGCGGCCAAGGCTCACGAAAGAAGTGAAAGCCACCGCGCGATCGGGAAAATTATTCTAGAAGTCTGTACCTCTTGAAACCAGAAAGAAAAATTTATACGGCACAATTCTGATTCCGTCTTTTATTCTCAATGAAAACCGACCGCTTTCTATCCGACGATTTGAATCTGCCGCAGCTTTTCGACCGCTAAGTCATGTTTACAGTCGATGTCGCTTTCTGTATATCCTATTCTTCTGAACAGTTAATTTTGCTCTTCCTTCTCTCAAAATTGAAGGGCGAACCTTAGT
Organism: Myxococcales bacterium; assembly: GCA_026988815.1. GTDB lineage: Bacteria > Myxococcota_A > Bradymonadia > Bradymonadales > Bradymonadaceae > CALJNB01. Next base: position 631 of record JALSKP010000270.1, read on the forward strand.
TAGGAAAATCGTGGTATACATGTTCATCGTCGTCGCCCTTCTAGCCTCAGCTGCATGCAGTGGTGAATCCACGCCAAGCGCGAAATCAGACGCATCCTTTCGCCCTGATTCAAAATCTCCTGGTCGCGATACAAACGAGATCGACGATAAAAAAGATTTGGGGGAAAAGGACCTCGGAAAGAATAACGATTTCGGAAACCCTCAAAATGATGCCGCTGATATGGGAGCGACCCCCGATATGGGACACGACGCCGCAATCGCAGAAGACGGTGGCGATTCAAACGATAGCGGTGATGTCGGTGAAGTTAAGGATTCTGGAATGGCAAACGACACTGGCGTATTGCCGGGACCGGTGACGCCTCCTGCTCGGACTCCAATCACCTTGACGTCGACCTATTTTCGCGCGGAGGGCAACCCAACGCTCGGGTTGAGTGCATGGGCAACGGCGAGCCATCCCGCCGCTTTTCCTGAGAACGTGAGAAGCACTATTTTTTGGGGACGCTTTTTACAAAACCAGTGCGCGACTCCCGGTTATGGTCCGACCCTTGAGCATCCCTTAAATATCTCTGGAATGCGGGTTTATAAGGCGATGTATCCCGATTGCATGGGGAGTTACGGTCCGACGGTTGAGGCCCACGTTTACAAACACGGTGCATCTCAGCATTTGTTACGTTCAGAAGTTCGTCCCACAAGTGCATTTCAAAGCTTTGGGAGTAGCGGTCAGAACGCCTCGGGCGCCAACGCATACATTCAAGCCGCCTATACTGATTTTAGTCCTTCTTGGCGTATGAGTGCGCCGAATCGTCTCAAACCCTGGAGCGGCCCCTCGGCCCCAGACAAGATCCGTTTGGCAATCCGTGTAAAACAATCGGTTAATCGCGATCTTCTTGAGTCACCCTCTTCCCAACAACTTCAGCAAGTCATCCGTATGTTGGTGATAAATGAAGCGTGTGATATCGGGCAATCGAGTTCCTTTTGCCAAATCGAGCTCAACTTCAAAACCTATAATCGTGGTGTTGGCGCTTACACCTCATTTTCGAAGGGAGATGTTTTCAACGATGCCGGACAAGGTGGCCTAATTGCAGTCGTGGGACCGATTGCAGCGAACGGACAGACGACAAATATCTTGGGACAACCCGCGTGGACGTCATGGGGAAGCTCTACCCAACTGCAGCCTTTTCAGGACAAGACCTTCCAGATCGAAATCACATGGGACCAATTTCAAGCCTTGCTTATGAGAGTAACGAACGCGAACCCTGCGGCGGTATTTGGCAACAACTGGAACAATCGACAATCCTGGGTACTGCTGCGCATTGGATATGGTCAAGAAAACTACAATCGTTCCCAATCTTCGAGTCTCATCGAAGGATTATTTGAGAGTGTGGAACTCTTCTCTCTTTAAGAGGGAAAAATCACTCCACTCCCAAATAGTCAACTTGCTTACTTCTCAACACATAAAAGCCATATTCCCATCTCCCTCTGGGAGAAGGCTAGGATGAGGGCGATCAAATGATGCTTGTGGCTCCAACAGGGGAAAGACAAATCGCAGAGCGGAGGAAAGAACATCCTCCCAAATAAATATAGTCAACCTGCTTACTTTTCAACACATAGAAGACAGATCCCTTCTCCCTCTGGGAGAAGGCTAGGATGAGGGCGATCAAATGATGCTAGTGGTTCAAACGGAGGAAAAACAAATCGCAGCTGGCGAAGGAAAGAACAATCTCCCAAAATAAACATAGTCAACCCGCTTACTTTTCAATCCCTCGCTAACACCAGGAGTACATCCTCGATAGTGCCAAAGCCTTGGAGGGCTAAGGCCATCCATATTAAGGACCTAGATCCAAAATAACAGAAGCCAGATTCCTTCTCCCGCTGGGAGAAGGCTAGGATGAGGGCGATCAAATGATCCTTGCGATATACGACCAGACCCATACTGAGGTTCTCCGCGTCAACATCCCCATCGATGCGCCGTTTTTGGGTTATTCAGGTCGGGCATGAAGAACCATCTTTATGGGTTCCTTGGTCCGAAGCGTAATTGCGGGAAGCATCACCATCGGTGAGGTGTCGACCTTTCGAAGCTGGTATTTTTGTAAAATAGTCGAAACGACTAAAATAATTTCCATCATCGCGAAGTGGTTTCCCAAACACACTCTGGAACCGCCGCCAAAAGGAAAGTAAGCAAATTTAGGATTTTCATCCAAACTCCCGTCCAGCCATCGTGATGGTTTAAAGGCGTGCGGGTTTTCAAAAAATCTCATATCATGATGGATCGAGGATTGAGGAAAAAGGATTTCCTGGTCCTTTTCAAACAAAACCCCTCCTGCTTTAAAGTCGGAGATAACCCTTCTCCCAATAAGCCAGGCGGGAGGGAAAATTCTGAGCGCTTCTTTTGCTGCCGCTTCTAGATATTTTAGTTTGGGTATATCTTCTAGCCCAATCTCTTTCTTCCCAAGCGCACCTATTTCTTCCAATACCCGCATCTCTTCAAGGGGATTTTCGGCCAATAG
>JALSKP010000271.1 GCA_026988815.1 Myxococcales bacterium
GAAAAAGATCTCCTGCGCTTAGAAAGACCTCGTTCGTTTTAAGTCGACCAGAAACAGAAAAACCCGCGTGAAGCGGGTTTTTTAATACGCACGACTTGAGGAAGCGATCCGACTATCGCCTAATACGTATTATTGATGATATCTCGGCAGGTTGTAAACAACCTCGCTCGTTCAAAGCATATTTGCCAACGTAATTACTCCATGTCTCAAGAGGAGGTCTTCGTTCATAAGCCCAATACCTTTGTCTGGGACATCATTCTACCAGTCGGGTTGATACTTTCGCTCACTGATCACCTCCTTTTTCGACACATTAATAAAGTGATTCCAAAGAACCGCCTGCTTGAAATCGCTGTCGCTCCGACTCCAAACATAAACCGCTTGTCATCAACATTAGCCAAGCCGTTTCCCGTTCAGGGTAATCTATAAACCGATACTATTACAATTTTATTTCCGGTGTCGGAATTTTTTTCATGTATCTTTTCACCACAAAAATTCATTTCCTTTCCCATAAATATGTGCGCATTTTGTAGGCGCCTTTATCATTCGTGGTTTTTCACCACGCTTTTTGAATCTCCGAGCAACAATTCTCTTTTTCGCATGAGAGAGAATCTCCCTGACAATTGGCCTCCTCGGTACACAGATTTAACGCGATCGCATCTGTTTTACATTCCGCCGAAACCTCGCAAGAATCTAAGCAACTTTCCAAACAGGTCACACACGCGATTGGATCCACGCCAAGACAGTCGGGACTCAAGACACATTTTTGCTCACAACTCCCGATACACGGCGCGTAAGGACAGCAACTGCCTTTTGTTGAATCACAGACACTGTAGTCCGAACATGAGCCGCCGCCGTTATTATTCTGACTTCCGTTGTTTGACAGATTCTCCTCGCAAAATAAGTCGCCGACCTTGGAGTATACAGCTAGATCGAAGGTACCATTTATCGTCCGATCCGGACCACCAAAGGCCGACTTGAGAACAACGTCTTTAAACTTACCAACAGCTTGCTCTCCAACCGCGCTAGGACAGGTCGATAGAACGATAGAACCGCTCTGACCATCATAAATCCCCTCACTACTTACCCAGCTGATACGTGTCCCTTCTAGGTCGTTTTTCACATCAAAAGAACCCGGCGCGGGACTCCCGCTCTGGGTCGTGATCGTTGCCGATATTATTTTTCCAGCGGGATCGACAATATGAATAAAAAGCTCGTTCTCGACAATCGATGCACCACCGCTTTCCTTGGAAGCATCAGCGCTATCGAGCTCCCCCTTAATATCGCTCTCCTTTCCATCTTCTTCAGATTTGAGATCATAACTCGATTTCGTACGTGGTTTTTTCGAGTTAATCTTCGTGTTATTTTTTGAGGTGTTTTGAGTTCCCTCCTGATTTTTGCCTGCGGCGTCTTCGCCGCACGCGGATGCTAAAGAGATAACGACTAAAATGATAAATACATTAACGATAGGTTTCATTCCTACTCCAAAATAAAAACTGGGAAATCCAGTGAAAAAGTAGACGGCCTCATGGTTCTCGTATTCACATTTTAAGGCTCTTTCACGTCATTTTTACCGATGCGTTTGAGGAGTTCAGAAAAGCATGCGCCCTTACTTTTGTATATAAACCTACTATTCCAACATCCCATGGAGGCGTTGAAAGTCTACCCTTCTTTTCAGAAGTTAGGCATCGCCTTATAGGTTTTTCGGAGATTTTGACCGACGTACATCGTATCAATGCCTTCGTAGATCCTTAGAAATAAAACCATAAATCGAAAAACTTTTTTCGCATATCCACGTGCTTCATCGAAAGGGATTTCCTCGATAAATTCATCCAAGGGATTATCGCCCCGCATCTCCAACCAATCTCCGATACGATGCGGTCCGCCATTGTATCCTGGAATCGCCAAGAGCTCTTGACCATGGAATTTTTTGATCAAACTCGACAGATAAAATCCACCATGTTCCACCGCCACCTCGGGCCGTAGAAGATCGAGGGAACCGAACTGATCGTCCTTAAACATGATTGCCGTTTTAAGACCCGTTCGCGGTATCACCTGGAACAAACCCATCGCATCTGCAGGACTAATCGAATCAGGATTGAAAGAACTTTCCACCATCATCAACGCCCACATCATGTAGGGATTCATCCCCGTTTTCTTCGCGCTTTTTAGCACCAACTCGGGAAAGGCACGTGGATAAATTTGTGTCCATTTCGATCGCGCTGGACCATGAGGCGATTTGTTTCTCCACCCACCGGCGCGCAAAGTAAGCTTGCGGACAAAATAGTAATCCTGGGTTTCTTTGAGTGCCCCAATGAGAAGAGTTTGAATTTCCTCACGCCGGTCATAAATTTCTTGCTGTCTCTCCAAGGCCGCCGTCCTCGCCGCGCCCTTTTTACGAGGAACAGGATACTTCAAACTCTCATCAAGAATCCCCCAGAACTGGCGTTTCCCCTTACGTCTATTGTCAATGCGATAGGCCCATCTTAATCTTTCGATCTGATGGGGACGATTTCTTGGTCGAGCAAAATTTCGTAGTTCATAAAATTCTTCAGCGACAAAACGAATGGCTTCTCGAGCTTGGGAATCTAAGCCGCTCTGCTTTAACCAAAGCGCACGTTCCAAGTTTGGAAACAGACCCGACAAAAGCTGTGCCTTCTGTAATCGTCCACCATAATCGCTTCTGGTATCGTAAGCTGTCTTACTTTTTGGCCACGGGCCCGGTGACTCGCCATTCCTAAAGTTCGTGAATTTTTCTTTGGTTCTTCCTGCCCAATACATCCTCGCCGAGGTCGGATAATTAATCCTATTTTTCTTTCTTAAATGTTTTGGAAAACGCAGACCCACCTTCGGTAACTTGGCATCGGCCAAGGTCGGAAAATCGTAATCAAATTTACGATCTTCCTCGAGCTCGGAGAGCGTATTCTTCTCTTCTGGCTTTATTTGATTCGCTGCAGCAGCGCCCTTTACCGCTATATTTAGCTCAGGATCGAGGGGAGAAAACAATTTTGGGGTGTCATCTTTATCACCCCACACCGCGTCACAATAGGTCTCCTTAGACTCGGGCGTGCAAACCATTACAGAGGTGTAATCCTCCAATGG
>JALSKP010000272.1 GCA_026988815.1 Myxococcales bacterium
AAGCACGCTCAACATCCATAATAGCCGAATCGACATTCACAACGCCGCACAGCTGACGCTTTTCACCCACTATTCTGATTCCCTATTCGTCCTTTCCACCGACGAGAAGGTATTCTTTCGGCCCATCCAATCACGATTAACCTCAGAAATTGCGGGCTCGATTTCGCTTTTTCAAAATGTCGAACTCTCCTTTGTTCTACCCCTTATTTTTCAAAGCGGGGATGCGCAGGGACAAACACCTTCGGACACCCTTGATCGATCGGGCGCTTTTCTTGGCGACCTTCGATTCACGCCCAAAATTTCATTCCTCAATTCCGGCCTCCATTCTGGGGTGGGACTCGGTGTAGCTCTTCCGATCTACCTTCCACTCGCCCGTTCGCCCAGTTTGGGTGGAAATGAAGAATTGCGCGTTGAGCCGAAAATTTTCGTCGACTACACGACCGTGAAATCGCTCAACTTCGCATTCAACATTGGTTTTCAAAAACATGAAATGCGTCAACTTCAAGGATACCAACAGAGCAAACGCATGCGGTTGGGATTATCGGCTGATCTTCCCCTTTCCAAAACATTTGCCCTTTCAAGCGTGGTCTTTTCAGACCTTTCTTTGGACAAAAAACGAAATGCTTTGGGAGCCCTAGAAGATGAATTTCAAACGCCCTCCTTAGAAGCCCTGGCATCCATAGGTGTCAAATTCAGTCCACAAATTTCAGCCAATCTAGGCGGAGGTTTAGGATTAACATCCGCCCCGGGGGTCCCTCTTTTCAGGACTTTTTTGTCTTTGTCGATACGCGCTGCCGACGCGGATAAAGACAACGATGGCGTTCTAGATTCTGTGGACGAGTGTCCCGATACACCCGAAGATGCTGATTTTTTCGAGGATGCCGACGGGTGTCCAGAAGCCGATAACGACAAAGATGGCATTCCAGATCTCGAAGACGCCTGTACCAACGAGGCAGAAGATTTTGACAATTTCGTTGATACGGATGGATGTCCAGATCCGGATAATGACCAAGATGGCATCCTCGATGAAGAAGATAGCTGTCCTTCGCAGGCGGGTTTGCTAGTTAACAAAGGCTGCCCGCAAGATCTCGGAAAAATGGGGGGCGATAACCCAAGCATTTCCTCAAAGATCAAAAACGCAAGGTCACGGATTCGAGAATGTGAGCTTAAACTTCTCAAAGAAGATCCCAAAGCAAAGGGTAAACTCACGATTCGTTGGACCATTAACAATGAGGGAAAGGTTGTTGCCACAAAAATTGTCGAAAATACCTTAGATCCGGTTTTTGGAATGTGTATCTCCGACCTTTTACAGGGAATGAAATTCGATACCAAACATGAAGCGACGGTTGAACGTCGATTTATTATCGACTCCCACCAGTGAAAAGCATTTGCCAGCTTTTGTTCTTTTTGCCTTTTTACTGCTTCCATATATCGCCCGCATTCTCCCAAGATAGCGCCTTTCAATTCGAAACATTTGAACCTATTGGCGCACCCTCAAAAAATATGATGCGCGTTCACAGTAGTGAAATCCTTAGTGACGAATCCTTCGAACTGGCCGCACTTTCCCATTTTTCCACAAACACTTTAAAGGGCACTTTCGACAACGGCGGGCAAGGCATCCTTATCAAAAACAAACTCACCCTCGAGCTCTCAGCGAATCTAGGGTTGTTTGATTTTATTGAACTCGGCATTTCGCTTCCCTTCGTTTTGAACCAGAGTCAAGACCCCCTTCTTTCTCATAACATTAGTAAAGTCACCTACCTTTCCGACATTCGGCTCGGCGGAAAAATAGCCCTACCTTTCCAACATCTTTTCGGCCCCTTTGGTTTGGCTCTTGCGACCACCCTTACCCTTCCAAGTGGAAATCCCAACGCCTTCCAGGGACGAGGCGTTCTGGTCGTTTCGCCTCGGCTCATTCTCGATCTTCAGGTTAGCGATCACGCGACCCTTGCCTTCAATCTATCAAGTCAACATTATCAAGCACGTCGCTTTGGGAATCATATCGATAGTGGTTCCCTCAAAACCTCCCTTGGTGCCGAACTTTTTTTGAGCGATCAATTCTCCTTTCTCACTACCTATGAACTCTCCTTTCCACATAGCCAAAACCAAAATGGTGACCGACCTTCGGCGAGCGAACTCGATGCGATTTTCCGCTACACTCTCCCCACTTGGGGCGGGTCGCAGAGTGGATATTCACTCGGATTTGACCTGGGAGGCGGTCTCGGAATCGCGAGCTCTCCGGGCATCCCCGACTATCGAATCATCGCTGGTTTACACATCAGCACATCTGTTTCTGAGGATAGGGACGGCGATCATATTCTTGATGATAAATGCCCTTCCCTTCCTGAAGACTTTGACGGATTCCAAGACGAGGACGGTTGTCCGGAAAAAGACAACGACGCTGACGGGTGTTTTGACAGCCAAGATCGCTGTCCTATGCTCGCCGAAGATTATGACGGTTTTCAGGACGAGGACGGTTGCCCAGATCTCGATAATGACAACGATGGTATTAACGATTCACTAGACGATTGCCCGGACGAACGCGGTGTTATCGAGAACGCGGGTTGCCCCCTACACCAGTAACTTTTCAAATGGAATTGCCAACACAGAACGAAATTCACGAAACACTTATCCGGCTCGCTGCCAAAATCCTTCATCGTAAGGAAGAAGAAATGGAAAGCCTATTTTGGGGCGAAATGATTTCAACCTCCCCCTCTCATTGGTCGACGACAACTGCCTTGAGGACTTCGCAGAAGCGGACTTGGAGGCGTTCATAAAAGAGAACAGCTTCACGCTAAAAATGTATGCAGAGTTACTATCTCAAGGACGCATCGAGCGAGACTATCCAATGATCTTCGGACGCGTTGAATCCGGCACGTCTATTGTCGATTGTTTTTCAGCAGCCTTTGGTCTCAATACTGAACTTGAAGCGATCGATAAAGATTTTTTTGAAATTCACGAAGACTGGAAAGAATTTACGCGCTCTTCGTAGGGCGTGGCCTTGTGCCGCCTCGTGTATCGTATTCGTCGCGCGCTCTTCGTAGGGCGTGGCCTTGTGCCTCGCCTCGTGTTTCGTTTCCGTCGCGCGCTCTTCGTA
>JALSKP010000273.1 GCA_026988815.1 Myxococcales bacterium
CATCCCAACACGATAACACTTCACGATTATGGTCAACACGGTGAAATACTCTTTATCGTCATGGAGTTATTGGAAGGAGAGGATCTTGCAGATCTACTCAAGGTGCAGGGGAGATTACCCCTTGAACGCATCTTTCATATCGCCAATGGAATCCTTAAAAGTTTAGCCGAAGCTCATGAACATGGGATTGTCCATCGAGACCTGAAACCTGAAAATATTTTTCTTTCTACGGTAGGCGAAGATCAGGACCATATTAAGGTGTTGGACTTTGGAATCGCAAAGCTCGCGCTTCCAGAAGTTGAGGAGCCGAGCCCTGAACGAAAACTTACCCTTGCAGGAAGCACAGTGGGAACGCCAGCTTATATGTCTCCCGAGCAAGCAGCAGGCGAGGAGGTCGACGGGCAAAGTGACCTCTATGCACTTGGTGTGATGATGTACGAGATGGCCAATGGACGCCCGCCTTTTCACGATAAAGATCTCGTAAAAATCATGCGCGCGCACCTCTTTGAACCCGTTCCTCGACTACGAGATCCGGTGCTACACGGCACTCTGTTTGAGAAAGTGGTGATGAAGGCCCTCGAAAAGGAGAGGGGAAAACGTTTCCAAAGCGCAAGCGAGTTTCTACTGGCCATAGCAGGCGGTCCAGTTGTGAAACCACTCATCCAAGGGCTCCCCAACCCTATGCATTTCCTTCGCGACGATGCGCATATGGGAGCAGCAGCCTTCGTTATTCCACCCGATGATAGCCAGGACGACTTGCGGACCAAGCCAGCCGATACAAGTTCGATCATCCAGATTATCCACCCTACGGACGGTGAATTAGAAGACATATCGCGGTCTACTCCTATCGAAAGTGAATCGGTCATTCTTTTGACCAAAAGAAAAAATCTTCCTGAGGAAAAACCGGCGCAGCCTCCAAAAGCGGAACCTGCTCAGGCAAAAATGACGGAATGGTCATTCGATGAAGAAAGAGAGGAACGCCGAACCGCGAAACGGATTCCGATATGGCTTATCTTTACCATTTTTCTCTTTGCATTAGCGGCGACTGCATGGTTTACAAGAGAACTTTGGCAGTAGAACCATTTTGAAAAAGAACAAAGAGATAAATCATGTATGAACCCCTTTTTATAGCCTTTGCGGGTAATATTGGAGCCGGTAAATCCACTGCGGCAAAAATTGTAGCCGATCACTATGATTTCGAAATATTCTATGAACCTGTTGTTGAAAATCGATTCCTCAAACAATATTACGCAGATATGAAGCGCTGGAGTTTTACCCTTCAGATGGAATTTCTACTGAAGCGTATCGAGCACCATGTTGATATTGGCAACACTACCCAGGGGTGTGTTCAGGACCGTACGTTGATCGAGGACCCTGAGATCTTTGCAAAATACCTTCATGGATTAGGTTATATGTCGGATGCCGAATTGGATCTTTATTTCGATTATTTTCGGCGCTTTAACAGTCAGATTACCCAGCCCAATAAGATTATTCTTCTCCATACCTCAGACGTGAACGTGCTTCTTCGCCGTATTTCTGAGAGGGGTAGAGAGGAAGAAAGCGGGATCACGGCCGAGTTTTTGAGGGGGTTGAACGCCTATTACGAGACCTTTGAGCAAGTCGCGAAAAGAAAATATGAACTCGATATCCTTAAAGTCGACGTCAGCGACGTCGATATTCGAAAAGGCGAGGGTCAAGCGCGTTTCTTGGATCAGGTTCGGGCGTTTCTTGAAAAGGATCGCAAGCAGAGCGCAAAACTTCCATTGAATTTTTAGTTCGCAAAAACTAAGCAAAAGCCAACGCATCTGAATTCTCTTTAGATCTAGACGTTTAAATAACGTTGTAATTGAGTGATAGCTGTCCTTTTGATAGGTTCAGCATGTGAGTAAATCCTAAACTTGGAGTTAGAATGAAAGGCAAATTTTTTTGGATCCTGAACGTGTTGTTGGCGCTGACTTTTGTCGGCGGCCCAGCGTTCGCAAAAAGTAAGAAAAAAGCAAAAAAACCGGAACTGGCCGATGTTCTTGGAGACATTAAGTGGGGAGACACGAAGAAAGAGGTGTTGAAGAAAATTAAGTCTAGCATGATGAGAGAGATCATTCAGAAGAAAGGATCTCGTGACATGGTATTGCTTCAACGCAAACGCAAAGCCGTGATGAACCGATACAAAATTGCCGAAAAAAGTTACAAAACCTTAGGGGGGGGAGATACAGGTTTCGAAGTCTCGATCATTGGCGACGAGTTTTCTTCAAATAATGGAGAAGCTTTCCTTCGCGTAAAAGACAAAGTCGCCAAGCGATTCTTCTTTTTTATCGACGGACGTCTCTATAAATTGGTTGTTGCCTATAATTCATCGTATTTAAAGAGAACCGGGTTTTCATCTTTTGTCGCCTCATCGGCCCAAAAATACGGTCGTCCTGCGAAGGCAGAATATTCTGATATTAATGGAAAGGAAAGACTTTCACTTGTTCGTTGGGTTGATCGCAGCACTCGTTTAGACATTAAGAACAAACGTGAACTGTTCGCGACCTACACCATGTCTTTTGCCGATCGACAAATCTTAAAACGTTTCAGAAAAAGCAAACGTAAGTTTGGTGGCAGCGAGAAAGATGACGACGATTTGTCTGCATCGGTTAAATCACTCATGGCCGATTCCAAAGGAAACGCCAACCACGATGTTGTCGATGGGATGACGGGCAACACCCGCATTAACCTTAAGGATGGACGACCTGTTGATGACTCCAAACGATATGACGACGATGGAAACGTTGTTGACGACTCGCTTGCTGAAGCGCCAAAGAAAAAGAAAAAGAAGCGCAAAAAAAGAAAAAAGAAAAAGAAAAAATCTAAGAAAGCACCAGATTTCAGCAAAATCAAGTCCGGTGGCGACCTCATCATCTACTAAAAACACCTCCCGGGTTGTATGAAGTCTAACGAAATTTGTGTCGTCTTGGTTCAGACCAAAGACGATATTAATATTGGTAACGCGGTCCGCGCGTGTAAAAATTTTGGCGTTTTTGATCTACGTTTGGTCAATCCTCGCTCCGCAGATCCCGAAAAAATAAAAATTAGTGCACCGCGATCGGGCTCC
>JALSKP010000274.1 GCA_026988815.1 Myxococcales bacterium
CGCATATTTAATTTTCATCTTTCTACCTCCTTTTAGTCGGTGGGCAGCTCGACTGTGAAAAGCGTTTTTTGTGATGTACTATGAACATGAATTTTCCCACCATGTTCTTCAATGATTTGCTGGGTGACCGCCAATCCGAGCCCAGTGCCCTTTGATTTGGTTGTAACAAAAGGTTCGAATAAATTCTTCATACTCTCCTTTGGAATTCCCACACCGTGATCCTCGATTTCGACACCTATTTTCCCTCCCGCTAGGTGAGCCCTCACGGTGACCTTACTTTCTTTGCTGGACGCCTCAACAGCATTCTTAAGCAAATTTAGGAAGGCCTGACGGAGTTGGTTTTTATCCCCCTTTAGCGGGAGTGGGGTCTGACATTCCAAGCGCACTTGGACACCCATTTCCTCCCACTCCCAATCATGAAAATCGATGAGTTTCTGTAAGATTTCCTGAAGGTCGGTGGGTTGCATTTGGGCTTTGCTAACCTTGGCATATCCAAGATAATTGTCAGTAATTTCTCTAAGGCGGTCGACCTCAGAAATGATCAAATTCAGAATCGGAACGGCCTCAGAATCGCTAGATTTTGAAACCAAATCCATTAACATTTCCGAGTTAAGGTTGATGCTCGAAAGTGGATTTCGAAGTTCATGTGTAATCACGGCCGTCATTCTCCCCACCGTGGCCAGGCGTTGTGATTTGAGAAGCTTACGATGTTGAGCGCCAATTTCATCGTCGCGTTCTTTCAAGGAAAGAACCATCGCATTGAACTCGTTGCCCAAGGTTGCTACTTCTGAGGAACCAAGGTTTTCGGTATTTACCATCTGATAATCTCCGTCCGCCAGTCGCTTGGTTGCCGCGCTTAATTCGACCAATGGACGAAGGTTTTTCCCGACCAGCCAAACTAAAAAAATGGCAATCGATAAGGCGATTCCTGTCGCGATGGCCAAGGAATAAAGACTTGCGACTTCCTGGGTTTTTGTTTTTTGGAGCGCTAAATCTGTTATTGAGCGAAGAGAACGACGGAGCAGGCGGAGCTTTTCGTCGATTGTTTGAGAGAGGGAAAAAAGTTTTTTCCGACGTGTATCGATTTCCTCAACTTGGTCGTTATGATCGACAACATAGTTGCTAAAAGACTGCGCTTCTTCGGTAAACAAGTTTACTAATTCCTTAAGCGCTTTGAGTTCACCTTCGATATGTCTGAGTTTACTATTGTCCACGTTCGCTTTCGAAAAGATACTCAGCGTTCGTTCGATCTTTGCGTCAAAACGAGCGGGAAGGGAAGGACCCAGACGGGTTACTTGTATCGTGTTTTTGAGTACTTTTGGATCGTGTTCACTGAGGACGATATTGAATGCCTTGAGATCGTTTCGAATATCAGAAAGGCTGAAAGAAAGCGGGACAATGACCTGGTTGACGATGCGTATTTCGGAATAGGATTCTTGGGTTTGGGTGATGCCAAAGACCAATACCGATAGAAATGTGACGATGACGATTGCGAAGGCTAAGAAAACTTTGGTCGCAAGAGAGAAATGCATGGTGTGGAATTAGGACTTACTTGAGAGTTGGTCTTCGAGCCGGTCTTTTTCGATGATGACCTCAGCGAGTGCCATTTCGGCATCGGCAACTTGCTTCTCAAGGGTTTCGATTTTCTTGGTGTTGGCTTCTGAAAGGGTTGTGTTGCGTTTCTCAAACGCACCCATCTCCTTTTTAAGAGATTTATTTTCAGACTTTAAGGCTTTACTTTCTTTGGTTAGTTTCGCTTCCAAACTCGTGATTTTTTCCAACTCTTTTGTGAGTTCTTTCACCGTTTTTTTCTGGTCGCGGATGGTTTTGCTTAAGGTCTCATTTTGTTTGGATTGGTTAGAACCATCGGCCACGACCTGACGAAGGGCATCAAGTTCAACTTCGGCATCTTTTAGCGATGCTGAAATTGCTCCCACTTTTTCGTTTTGTGCAAGAACCAACGCGCTCTGCTTTTCGAGCTCGTCCTCGGTATCCGATAACGCGAGTTTGAGCCCTGCAATTTCTTCCATTCTATCTTTTGCAAGCAATGCCGACTCTTGGAGATCTTTTGAAGAGGGCGCGTTTTCGAGTTCGGTATTTAGAGCGTCTAGGGTCTGCTGTAGGCTGGCGTTTTCGCTGATCAAAATTTCGAGGTCTTTTCGCAGCTCGTCAAAAATCTTTTTCTTTCGTCGGTCCGCTTTTTGAAGAACCTGAACTTCTTTTTTCGCTTCACGTATTTCAGAATCAAAATTGCGTTTGGCTCCCAATAGATAATCGGTCTCCCTTGCGAAGGCTTCTTTCTCCTGTTTCACAGTAAGATAATTCTGCCGAATTTTTTCGAGATCCTCCTCTTGTTTATTATAACGCGCATCGAATTTTGATTGGGCTTCTTTAGCCTCAACCATGGCCTCTTCTAGCCTTTGTTTGGCTTCCTTGAGCTCGGAAATTTCATCGTTATTGCTTTCGATTTCGGCTCTGGCGGCGGCCAGGTTTGATACAATCGTTTTGACCTCCTCTGCTACTGGTCGTGATTCCAACTCATCTTTGGTTTCACGATGGGCGATTTTAAGCGCTTCAAAATTCGTGGAAACAACCCGTAATTCTTCTCTTTCTTTTTCAAGTTCAAGTATTGTATTGGCTTTTTCTGCGAGTTGATTTTCAAAAGCGGTGATTTTTTCTGAATTGTCTTTGTCACGCTCGGACAGAGATGCGCCATCTTCGAGGAGGCTATCGATCCGTTCTTGAAGTTCAGCTTTTTCCTTGTCGAAATTTCGAATCTGCTCACTCGCATCTTCATAATCTTGGTGTAAACTTGCGTTTTCAGCGAGGTTGTTTTCTAAACCTTCAATCTTTTCCTGCTGGATTTTGGCTGCTTGATTAAGGACACTTATACTTTCCAAATGGGTTTCAATATCAGTTTTTAAACCACTTAACGTGGCGTCGTGATGTTCGTCCTTAGATCGAAGGGTCTCCAGTTCTTCACCCATTGCCTCCATTTGGTCTTTAGGTGGATAGGACTCAAGTTGGTCGCGTAGAGCGCGCTGGGATCGTTGAAGGCCTCGTCTTTCTTCGATCAGGCGATCCCGTTC
>JALSKP010000275.1 GCA_026988815.1 Myxococcales bacterium
GACGCAACGGCGGTGTCCTCCACATTTAAGATAAAGAGACCACCAGGTATGAGTATGGCAGCCCCAACGACGAGGACCCAAAAGTGTCCGCTCGGATCGACACGGCTGACTGGATTACCTCCAACATAGGCCCAGGGATTGACATCGCCCCCGCCCAATCCCGTCGGATCAATCGTTGTATAACGCCCACTAAAAGCGTCATAATCTCGACTTCCCATATGAAGAAGTTGACTATCCTTATCCAACATTGCACCGGCAAAAGCGAAGGGTTGAAATCCAGGTTGGGTGTCCAAGGTGATACGTCCCCACGCGTCATATTCTAAGGCTTGGGCGATAGCGCCGCTTGAGGCATCGACAACATAGCGAACCGACCCCAGGTAGTCGCTCACGATCGCGTAGGTTTTCCCGTCTTTTTCTATATAATCTGGAACAGTCTCGTTATCCGAATAAACGAAGAGAAGTTTTAGATCACCCTTCCCATCAAGTTCGGCGTGCGGTCGAGCGCTATCGTCATAGAGCCAGATTTTTTCTAAAATTCCTCCTCGACTTTTACTTACCCGATTTCCGGACATATCGTAGCCGTAACCAATGTCATCGCCACCGACGTGAGCGGTGGTGAGTTGATTGAACGCATCATAGTCGAAGGTATCGCCCGATCGCGCTGCCATGCGGCCTATCAAATCGTAGGTGTAGTTACGATTTCCCACACTCTCAAGGCGACCGCTTGAATCGTAGGTCTGGGCGTCCCCATTGTTGCTCGTTCGGTTTCCGATAATATCAAAAGTGAAAATTTGGTTGTCTCCCTCCGATGAGGTAAGGGCGACAAGACGAGAAAAATCATCAAAGCTAAAGTCGCGCGTTAACGGTCCCGTTGACGACGCTGTGCGATGTTGGGTGACACGAAGGGCGTTATCAATCACTATATTGTCCGCAAAATTGAAACCAGCTGGCCCCGTCCACGAGGAGGAGATGCGCTGACCGAGATCGTTATAACGATGCTCCACTTTAACTCCCCCAACGCTTTTTTGATCCAATAATTCAATGTCTGGAGCCCACCTCAAGGTCGTCTTTTCTGCCCGTGTGATTAATCCATCGTCATCGTATTCATAGGATATGAGTTTACCATTAATAGATCGCGAGGCCACACCGAAGGAGGGGTTATAGTTTTTTGAAATCGACCCATTAAGCGCGCCAATTTTAGTTTCGTAAAGCGTTCTTAAAGACCCATCATACTCAAATCGTTTTTCAATTTCGGGCGTTTTCGTCTTTGAAATCAAACCCGATTGAGGATGATAGGAAAGCGTATAGTTCCGGCCGCCCACAGATATTGCGCTAAGGTTTTGCGTTTCATCGTAGGTATATTCAATCTTGTCTAACCCCTGCGCTTGCGCGTTTGTTAACATTCCCGTTTCGTTATATTCAAAAGAAGTCGGACTTCCATCAGCGAATGTTTTTTGACTCATATGTCCCAATGGGTCCCAATCGAAGGTCATCCACGGCGAGTTTTCTTGGGTCGAGATTTCAGAAATAATCCCGTGCGGGTTGGATTTGAAGTCGATAGTACGCCCGCCTCGGGTAAGAGAAGCGAGAACGCCGAGTGCGTTCCTTTGCGTTTCCAGACGCGTCTCCGGCGTGGATATTGCTTTCGTAAACCCGCGGGAATCATACTCAAAATTGACCTGGAAAGAACCCGCATGAATAGAATCCAGAAGCCCCGGTGAATAGGTGAACTCGCTTTTACGCAAACTTGCCTTCTGCGCAGTTTTGACTCTTCCTTTATCATCTAGGTAATAAACAACTTTACGACCCATTGGGGAGGTTTTAGTCAACGACCTCACCTGGGTATCGAACTCGCTTATCCATTTCTTCCCATTTTTTGTGATACTATCACGGGCAATACTCACGCTTAGTAAGTCGTTTGGATCGCTAAGTTCGACCTCTCGATAAATGGAAATTTCCTGCGTTAATCCACTCGGCTGTTCGATACGATGCTCGCTAGTATAGGCCGCCGCCGAGCCAAAACGAGGATCGTTTTCACGACGTGTTCGAATAATCGAACCATCGGTTTTTTGTACGATTTTCTCACCGTCTTTTTCAAAACTTACCCAAGAACGTCCCTTTGCATCGGTCACATTTTTACCGGAATATTCGCCTTCTTTAGCGTAAAGAATCTCCCTACCTGAGGAGGTTTTTAGTTGAACCAATCTGCCAATTTTCTTTAAGGTTTTCCAACTTCCGTCCGGGCGATCGATACGGGAAACGCCACCTTGTTTATCGTATGCATAGGACGAAATAGCGCCGCCAATATCTTCATGGCGCGTAAGGAGTCCGTCCTTGGTGTAATCGAATTGATGCTTGGATGCATCGGCAAAGTTGAGTTCTTTTATATAACCATCCTCATTGAGGACCACGTCGGTGCGCGTTCCAAAATAACCTAAAAAGGAAGCGAGTTCACCATTCACATCCCTTTCGATGTTCATTACCAAACCATCATAACGTTGGATCTTTGTGACGAATCCGTCTGCGTTATATGTTATCTCATAGTTCTTGTCGCCGGTTCGCGCGTTTGTGTTCTTGACCAATAGACCCGATTCATTGATGCTCATTAACGCGTTTCCAGAAGGGTCAACCAAGACCTGTTGCTCCATATCGGGGAGCGCGCTTGTAATAACACGAAAGCGATTAGCGCCAATTAAGGAACCTGTATCGACAGTATCAGCGATGACCAAAGCGTTGTCTCCGCGCTCAATAAAGGTGGGCAGTGCGAAGAAAAAAGCATCCCTTGCTGGGATATTATCCTTTAAATAACGCGCCTCTTGCTCTTCGTCCGAGAGCGTAGAAAGCACATCGAAACCCACACCTGCGGTGTGGAAAAGCTGGCCGGGTCCGGACTTGTAAATCTTAAGCGCATTTCCCTGGCGGACCGACACATGGGGACCACCGCTAGATGCGTCTACAAGCAAACTTGGAGAAAGTGCCGTGAGCGGATCTTCCTTGGTTAAATTCGCCCAATAAACACTTAGTCTACCCTTGTCGAGTTTGATGATTGAACCCTCTTCATCAATCCAAAAAAGGTCGCCATCGGGC
>JALSKP010000276.1 GCA_026988815.1 Myxococcales bacterium
ATTCCGAACACGATAGTAAACATCGCCCCCTTTATCGTAGGCCAATCCTTTTTCGATAAGGGTCTTTGTCATCGCAATAATTTGAGGAATATGGGTTGATACTTTGGGTTCTACGTCTGCATTGGCCACACCGAGTCGGCCCATGTCGAGATCCAATTCTTCGATAAAGCGCTGGGAAAGCACCAAGGGATCTTCTCCAATTTCGGCCGCGCGTCGAATAATCTTATCGTCGACGTCGGTGTGGTTACGCACATATTTTACCTCGTAACCGACCTCTCTTAAGAAACGCTGCACAACATCGAAGAAAATGAAAACGCGCGCGTGTCCGATATGGGTCAGGTCGTACACCGTGACGCCACAGACATACATTTTTATTTTCCCGGCATCGATCGGGATAAAGGCCTTCTTTTCGTTCGTTAAATTGTCGAATATTTTAATTTCTGGCAGTGCCATGTTTTTCTCATTTTTTGGATTGTTGGAGTTCCTCCTATTGCGTTTTAGTTACAATAGCGTCCCAGGATGGACGTATAAAAGGGTAGATGTTGAAATATCATTTTTAACTCCTGTCTCGCTTTTAACACGTGAGTAAAGAGGAAGCAACGTTTTCTTTGGCAAGGCGAACGTTGAAATGGATCAAAGTGATGATTAGACATTGTTCGTTTTTTTATGGTAGACTTCGCTCTCATAAACACGATTATGCAAACATAAGAAGGTCGACCATGACAAAATGGAACCGTCGTAAATTTTTAAAAGCTGCCGGTATTTCCGCCTCCGCCGCGGCTCTGCTTCCCCTCTTTCCCATTCCTCAAGTTGAGGCAATCGGAGGGCCTAAACGCATGGTCATGGTCGCTCATGGTCAGGGCACCGATATGACCCGTTGGCGTCCAAGCGGAAGCGAAGACAACTTCGAATTGAGCTACATTCTCAATCCTTTTGAAGAATATAAATCCAATCTCATCGTCTTAGACGGTATTGATAATGAGCCCGCATTTCATGGAAAAGCAGGCGGGCATTTTGGTATGGCAACGATGTGGACAGGCGTCATCTGTCCAGAAGGAAACGTGCGTTCTGAAGGAGTGGGTTGGCCTAAAGCGCCCTCCGTTGATCGCCTCATTGCCGATCGCATTGGAAAAGATACACCCTTTGACGCATTCTATTGGGGAACCTGGCCAGCCGCCCAAAACGGAGGAAATCAGGGACCAAATGGACTTTGTTATTACAGGGCCTCAGAACAACCCATTGATCCCGTGCTCACACCCGACCGTTCTTTTGATCAACTTTTCGCAGGCGTCACCGGTGATGAAGCCGCAGTGGCCAAACTTCGCTTGGAGCGAAAAAGTGTTTTAGATCTCGTACGCGGGGAATTAGGTCGCCTTAAACCTCAATTGCCTCGCGTGGATCGCGAGCGCTTAGACGCGCATCTAGATGGCATACGAACCCTTGAAAATCGTCTCGTTGACCTCCAAGGTATGTGTACCGTTCCCTCCCAACCCCGTGGTTTTAGTGAGAGCGAAAAGAAAGATTACCGTCTTCATCCCGAAATTACGAAAATGCAATTTGAATTGATGGCCTACGCGATGGCATGCGATCTCACACGTGTTGCGTGTTTTCAATGGCCGCACTCAGAAGGCCAAGGGAACTTCTTAGAGTCCGAGGGTTACGCGCAAAACTTTGGATCCTTCCATGTTATCGCCCATCAAATGACCTACGATACCGTCGGCGATCAGATGGTGACCAACGAAGAACGCGCTCAGGCGCGTCTGGATATGGCCAACCTTAATCAATGGCGAGCAAAGATGATCAAAGAACATCTTCTCGATAAACTGATTCCCGAAGTACGAGATAACACTGTTTTGGTTTGGGGCAGCGAAATGAGCGAAGGTGGAACCCATTCCAATCGCAATGTTCCTCTCGTTATTTTTCAGGGAGATGAAGTCAATCATTTCCGAGCAGGACGTTATTTGAAATTTGGATCCCACGACCCAACCAATCCTTCACAAGCCAACCGCGAACATGGCGGCGAGCAAATTAATAAAGTCCTAGTGTCTCTTTGTCACTCGATGGGAATGGAGGATATTGAGACGGTCGGTAATCCTGAATTCGGTTCTGGACCATTGGAAGACTTGACATGAAAAAGCTTCTTCTAATAAGTTTAGTATCAATGTTTACCTTTTCCTGTGAAGGTAATATTCGTTTTGACGCCCAATCACCAGACAGCATTTTTAAAACGCCAGATGGAAATGACAAAACCCCGGACGATAAAGATCCGGAAATTGATCCTGAAATCGACGCGCAATGTGTGGGGTGCACAGCGCTTAAAAGATTGACCCAGACCGAGTACCAAAACTCTGTTGAACTCATCCTCGGTGTGGTTCCAAACACACGATATGACAATCTTCCCTCGGACGGGAAAACAGGCGCCTTTAGAACCAACATTTTAAATGTGGACGTAGACTCGGTAGAATCCTACAGATCGGTGGCAGAAGAAATATCGTCCAGATTTGTTGAACTCGATAGTGCAACGATTGGGTGTGATATTACGGACGAAAACTGCGCGCGTGAACTTTTAGATCGTGTTGGACCATTGTTCTACAGACGCCCTTTAGAGACCGAAGAAAAAGACGCTTATGTAAACATGCTTACCATCTTAAAGGATGCCGGTGAATCATCCACCGATCGCGTACGACTTTTAATCAGCGCCTTTCTTCAATCTCCGCGTTTTATCTACAAAGTTGAAAAAGGCGAAGAAAGTGAACGCGCTGATATTTTAAAACTCAACGGGTACGAAATTGCCTCGCGCTTGTCCTATTTTCTATGGAAATCCGGTCCCGATAAAACACTTATCGACGCTGCCGAACAAGGCGATTTAGATACCAAGGAAGGCGTGATTAAGGAGGCCGAACGGATGCTCGAAGACGCGCGTGCCATGGTCGGAATTGTTCAGTTTCACAGGGAATGGCTAGGCTTCGACGATCTTAAAAATAGAAATATCGACGATAACGAATACATGGCCTTGCGTTTAGACATGGTCAAGGAAAGTGAAGATTTTATTCGAGAAATATTTCTTGGAAATGAACCCACTTTGC
>JALSKP010000277.1 GCA_026988815.1 Myxococcales bacterium
CGGCCATCATATTGAAATCCTTACTGGATGGAATTCAAGCCAATTTTGCGGTGGGTCTGGATTTCGATTTAGAAAAAGTCACCACGGCAGGAATCGATATGCTCCTGCATGGAATCGCAGCGAAGAGTGAGCAGACGGACTGAAAAGCTAATGCCCTTCTGTTGATTCCGTATGTGCAGGCGCGTCGTGATGACCGGCATTGGCGATTTGAGACCCAATGACCACACAAATGGCAATCATGAGAACAGCGAGCGCAATACCTTGAATAACTTCTTTTCCTAGGCCCATTTCTTCCTCGTCGTAATAGGAGCGGGGACGCTAACGCAAAAGTTTCGCCAAGACAAGATCATTCGCAATACCATTTTTTCTTTTCACCATCGAACAAACAAAACGCACCATTGCAATCTGAATCATTGACGCACATCATTTTCGGTCGTGCAAAAATAACCCAGAGTTTTCGTATCGTGAAAATCCTGACATGGATACTGGTTAGGTTTGCAATAATAGTCACCGCAATCTGAGTTGGTTTTACAATTCGATACCACACATGCGTTTTCGTCGGCCCTACCGCTTGCGATATCAATATTGTTATCCGATCCGCAACTACATGTCCCAAGCGAGCCACAATCCTCATCCGAAAAACACGCATCGTAAGTGCAGAAACGTTCCGATATATCGAAGTGATATTGCAAACGACATCGTCCATTCGGACCCGATGTACAATCGGCATCTTTTGAACAGGCCGTCGAAAACTTCGGATTAAAACTCTCATTGTCACATACTTCAGAAATTTTCATCTGCTGGCCATCTTGTATACACTGACCATAAGCCATCTGCGGTAATAACGTTGGTACGTTGATTAGAAAAATTATAATGCAGAGTCGTTTAAGAAACGAGTCCACACTTCGCTCATAATGAGTCTTCCTAGACTAACTGATTACAAAACGAATAACCATTCGAACTACGAATCAAATCTTTCCAGCATTATTTTCTTCTTTTTAAAGTAAACCAAACTACTAAATTGTATTATAATCATCGCGTGATCTTTTTCACTTGTGTTTCTAAAAAATTGTAGAGCTAAATTCGCATCCAAATCTCCGCATTTATTGATGACCAGGACGACCATAGAGGGTCGCCCTACGAATAAAAAAAAACGAAAATGATTTCGTTTTCGAAAGACTTGTGAGCCAGAACGAGAAAGGTTAGACTTCAACGCGAACGAGTCGCCGAGGAGACGAGCATGGAAAGTGAATGGAAAGGCTACGATATTTCAGTACGCGGAAACTGGACAATAAAATGGCTTTTTTTGGCGCCCGAATACGAACTTTGGGTCGGCGAAACCCAACTCGATAAAAAAGGCGGCCCCACGATGAATCCAAAATTAGAAGGGCTTATCGAGGATAAAGAAGGGAAACTTCATCATGTCGTCGCCGATATCGTCTCCATCATTGGCTACAATCCTTCCGTACAAATCTCCATTGAAGGCGAGGAAGTTGCCACAGGCAACGTACGCGTCCAAAATTTTCTAAACCCTTTCCTTGTGATCTTTATCCTCATTTCAGTTGTGGTCATGCTCTACATCGGACCGACGGTGATCCGAGATCTCTTCAGTTAATAAACAACCAAAGAATCACGGTGAATGACAGTATCGGATAAATGAAATCCCAATAGCGTTTGAATATCCTCACTCTTTTTTCCCATAATTTTTCCAATTTCTTGGCTCGTATAAGTTGCCACGCCGCGCGCAAAAGGCTCGCCTTTTTCATCGCAAAGCTCTACAACCTCGCCGCGCAAAAAGTCGTCCTTTAATCGAATAATTCCGGCAGGTAGTAAACTTGACCCCCTTTTTTGGATCGCGCCCTTGGCACCGTCATCACAATAAATAGTGCCGCTGATTCTAGCAGCCGCCGTCAACCAGATCTTTGGACCTCGTAACGCATCGCCTGATGGAATAACCAAGGTTCCCTTAAAAGGTGTTTTCCCTAGGCCCGCGAGCGAGAGGATTTGGTTGGGTTCTTTACCATTTGCAATAGCAACATTTGTGTTAAAACGAGCGGCTAGCTTACACGCTAGTATTTTACTTTCCATTCCACCACGCCCGTGGACCGAAGTTGTCGCCAACGCCAAAGTATCCAAACGAGGGTCATCGCTTTTGATTTCCGGAATCACCTCGCCGAGACTTTCGCTGCCCTCATCTTCAAGTCGTTCGCGAATCCCTGACGCAACGGAAAAAATAATGAGCACTTCCGCTGAAACCAAACCACAGGTCATCGCCGCCAACTCGTCGTTATCACCAAAGCGTAATTCGTCGGTGGACACCGTATCGTTCTCATTGATGATCGGAATGATATCAGCGTGTAACAGGGCGCCTAATGTTTCTTCGGCGTTTAGATAGCGGCGACGGTCGTTGATATCATCGCGCCCAAATAGTACTTGGGCGACCACGCCTCCTTCATTCTGAAACGCCTGGCGGTAGAGTTCGATAAGTGAAACTTGTCCGATCGCCGCCAATGCCTGGAGGTGGGCCATATCGACGCCAAAGGTTCTCTCTTTGAGAAGGGTTCTGCCGAGCGCGACGGCACCTGAAGAGACAATCACGACTTTTCGTCCGGATGCGCGAATAAGCGAGATCGTTTCGATGAGTTTAGTGAAGGTCTCCTCATCGCGCGCTTGACCGTTGAAGAGAACCCCTGAACCGATTTTAATCACCCACGTTGCGGGTTGTTTTTCGAAGTTGTTTTTCATTTTATAAGCTTTTCTGTTCGCAAGATTTCAATCAGATCAATGGCCGACTCAAATCCGCTTCCTTGCGGCTCGAGGGTGCCAGAATAACTTGGCATCTGCAGGGCCATGGTTTTGCGTTCAATCTGATGACTATAAGAAACCTTAATCAAACGGCCATCGCTATTGGCTCGCCAGACGATCTTTGCCGCATCGCCCGAAATCTCAGATGCATCAAGCGTGATTTCGGAAAACTTCGCGTCGATATTTTGGTTTTTTAGGTACACACATTCAGGCTGTACAAAAGGTCGAAAACTCAAAAAACTGCTTAAGGCGGCGTCGATAATCTTTTCTT
>JALSKP010000278.1 GCA_026988815.1 Myxococcales bacterium
AAATTACATATAAAATGTTCTTCATGGTAGCATCTCACAAGAATAAGGAATATTAATATCGGCAAAACAGACTTGGTCGGCAGCCTGTTTTGGTTTTGGTGAATACGCAACGGGATTTCGATAACCCGGGCCGTCCAAGGCAGTAATCGGTCGAAATCGGCTAGACGGCGAGTAGTTTTGTAAAATATTGTTCATGTTATCAATAGCTTCTTCAATAGCTAAACATCCACCAAGGCGCTGACTGATAAGCGCTGGATCTAAAACATAGCGTTCGTCACTTTGATAACTTCCCGCACCTTCATCGTCAGGATCAGGTCCTAGTTCTAAAATACTTTCGACGGTGAAATAATGACGTGTTCCGTAGAATAGCGGCCCCCAATAGGTTGGATGTTCAGCGATGGCTGCGCCCCATTTAATAAAATGATCTTCAACGCCAACAATACATCGCCCGGTTTCAGAAACCGGATATACCTCGCCTTCCATTTCTCTGAGGCGGTAAACGCCTTGGTCAAACCCGGTAAAAGGAGAGTCGAGCCAATCTTGAGTACGTAAGAATAAGAGGTAGGTTTCACCCGGTACAATTTTGGGGACGCCAGGGAGATCGGTAAACAAAGGTGCTTCCTCATTCCAGGTCCAGGATCCTTCGGGCAAGAAAAAAGTAAGATTGGTATCGACCTCGTACCCCCAAATTAATTCTTCGACTTTCATATTCACCATCGTTTGTGGACCAAGAGCGATATTACCCGCTTCGGTATCAATTGATTCTGCGACCGCGATAATGACCGAGGCACTTTCCTGCGCCATTTCATCAAGTGTCATCGGTGTGACACTCAATGCAAAAAGTGGAGGCGATAAGGCCAACACCAATAGAATAAAACTAGTTTTAGTTGTTACAAATCTCATAAGAGATCCAAGTTGAGGCCCCCACTACTTATGGGCCAGTATGAACGCATACTACCAATGAGCGGAAAGAAGATCCAGTCTTTTTATTAATAAGGTTGGTTTATTTATTAGGTGTTTTTTTCACGGCGTCAGAGGGCCAAATGACTGACAGGGGTCGCGATCGTCTAGCACCGGCCTGGATACTTCGAATAAGGTAAAAAAATGGGACCTCAAAAGTATGAGTCCCCTAAGGAGGTATTAAATCAGCTCGTTGGCGAGAAAAAAGGGGGTGTCACTTTCGGCGCTGGCACATCTCTATAGGTGCTCACTGTACCTATAGGATAAAGGGTTCACCTTGAAAAACGATATCCCCACCAATTTTTTTTCCTTTCAGAAACGCTCGAAATTGAGCCTCGCTTATCTTCGGTGCAGAGACCGACACCTTGCCTTTTATCTCCGTTAAATTTTCGAGTCCGTCAAAAGATTCCAATTCTATCAGCCAAAACCTTAATTTTCCAACATATTCCAGATTTTGCAACCCATTGAAATTTTTGATCGTCATATCTACTAGGTTCAACTCCCCTTCCACCCGACTTAAACTTCGGAATCCTGTTAAATCTGCCAACATCGGGGCATTGTCAATCGAAAAATCATCTTTTATCAGCTCAAGGTTCGCGAAAGTATTTACATCGATTAAGTCAGGCGTTCGATGGAAAATCAACCCCCCCCCTGATCCCATTTTCCGCAAAGCATCTAAACCGGTAATTTTTGTTTCGAAATAATCTATAAAGTGGATTGCAGATAGCGTGATTTCACATCCTAGCAATTCCTCAAAATTTCTACCTGGTTTGAAACTAAGTGCCGGAGGAATCGCTTCGCAAACTTTCAAATTATCCTGGTCGCTTGCATCCAACGTTTTATCAGCATCCTTTATATCATTTTCCGTGGCAATATCTTTTCCTGACCCCGCATCATTAACGGACGTATCAGGCGTGAGCTTCCACGCTTGAACATCTTGATCCCTATTGTCTGAGGAGCAAGCCGCCAAAAACACAAGCGCAACTATCATAATGTTATTTTTCTTCTTCATATTTATTCCTCTTTTATTGGGTAACCCTTACCCGCCTTGACCGTAATTTGAGTCGCGATCGTCCCCTTGCACTCCGTTAAATCCTGTACCACACGAAGGCTTTCTCCTGCTACCAACTGGCGTTTTAATAAAATCGTTCGTCCTCCTCCATCACCGATCTCGACATCGGCCGCGTCATAGACCCGAACCCGTGCACCAGCAACATGATTAAAAATACTGATGAAGTTTTCCCCTTCAATAGGCGGTATTACTTTCGGCGCTGGCACATTTCCACATGCGATCGGCGCTGGAATATCGGCTGGCATCGATGTCGTACATAGGGTTTGGCGAACATCTAAACTATCACCTAATGCATAGGGTTGACCGAATTGTTTTTTATGATTCCATAAAAAACGAGACCAAGCCCAAGTGAAGTTATATTGCCCTGCGGTCGCATCTACATCAACAACTGCACCCTGGCTAATTTGAGTGAACCTGAATTCTTCTTGATCTTCATAAATGTTTGGAATCCGTACCTTTGGCATTGGCGAGGGCGCTGGAAGCGCGCTTTCTTGTTGGGAGGGAGAACTTTCGTCACCGCAAATACTCTGCTTGGCAATGAATAGGTCACCGATGACATAAGGACCACCCCAGCCAACACTTGTTCGTTTGTAAGCCTCTGCGGTAAATTGAAAGGTAGAAGCACCATTTTTTGAAATATCGATGGTTGCACCCGGTATGTGATGAACACCAACACTTTCTCCACATTCATGGACGATCCCGATGCTAGGTGCGGGCAATCCGTTGGGATAATCTACACTGTGATCCCTCACCCGAACAGGAAAAGAGGAAGAAGAACTCACATTCGAAATGCGTTGAATAGCTGTAATCCATTCGCCTTCAGATAAAGTTGGAAGCGTTATGGATTGCCCCTTTGAATTCCAAATTAGTTCAGAAGCTTCTATTTGACCATCAATCAGAATATCAACGGTAGCACCTGGGACGGCACCTTTAACATGTACGCTATTGGTGCATTGATAGAATGGGCCAACGAGAATCGGTGGGGATAAAAAAGTAGGATCATTATTAGGAATATCATCCGTTTCAGTCGTAGCTGGGACTTTG
>JALSKP010000279.1 GCA_026988815.1 Myxococcales bacterium
GATCGACCAACTTCCCTGTTTCTCAAGTTTAATTTTCGCCGCAAGGTTTGGAATAATAAAAAAAGCAAGAGGTCGAGTTTCGAGTTCTAGACTATCGTTAATGCCATAACGAAGGGGAGAAAAAATACCTCCCTCCCAACGATGACTTGGAAGCAAACGTGCTTGGTCCTCCGTCCATGGCGCGTTTTCGGCATAACTTGTTGAACTCAGACCGCTCAAAATAAGCGAGAATAGGATGCCCCATTTTTTCATTTGTTCAACCTCAGATTAACGGTAATCGGAGCGTGGTCAGAGAGTTTCATTGTTTCAAATCCGCCGCTTATTTTATCCTGATGGACCAATCCTGAACGAAAGCTTTCGTTGGTAAAAAGGTAATCTAGCTTACGATTCCAGAATTCTTTTTTATTCGTCGTGTGGGTAAAATAAGGTGTGTTATCGTTTTGAAAATCTTCAAGCGATATCGCCGATTGATAGGTATCATAGAGGGAGGCCATCCATGTTTGTTCTTTGCTATAATCGTCTGCATCGAAATCCCCTTTGGGACAAACGCTATCCGGGAAACGTGATGTTTTCTTTGAGCCTGGAGGAAGCGCATTGAGATCACCACCGGCGACGAATGATTTTCCGGAGGCATCCAAACTATCTAAATAGGATTTAAAAGTATCAATTTGTTTTTGCTTGGTACCGTCTTTTGAAAAAGCAGAAGTATGCACGTTTACTACCATGAGTGGGCCATCAGGGGTGAGGACCTCGCTCACCAATAAATTTCGCTGGAGCCAAAAATATTGCGTTAACGCGTCTTGTTCTTCAATGAGGGGCAGAGATTGTCGGGTAGAATTTCTGAGCTTCCATTTGGAAAGAATCGCGTTTCCGGAGTTAACCTGACCCAATCCGTAGCTGGGAACAAAATCGACTTTCCACTGCGAGGCGTATGCCGCGTAATTGAGGTCGCTATGGTCGAGGAGGTACTGCAACATATCAATATGGGCGGTACGTTTGGAATCGGTATCGACTTCCTGGAGAAGTAAAATGTCGGGATCGTAGGCTCGGATTTTTTCCGCTAATCTGTCCAGATTTTTTCGTACTTCATCCTCAGTCATATGAACGCGATCGCCGTGGCAATCGAAGAAAAAATCTATACGGCCGCCCGCGAATTTCACGTTCCATGTCATTATTTTTAAGTCACCACTTTTTCGAGCCGGCGATTTGGATTGAAAACTTTCATAACCGATCGCGGCTTGCGTTTCGTCAAAATCGGTACCCAAGGGATCACATCCCAAAATGGGTGTGATGGCGACTTCGATCAATGCCAATTTTAAAATAAAACGTAGAAGTTTTCGAGGCTTTCCTAGATAAATTTTCGATTTTTCTAATCGATGTTTTTCGACGCGTTTGCCCATTGGTGCTCCGATGTTTGGCTATTCTGTTGGATCCAAGCCTACAAGATTTTCCCTTCGTGGAGAACTATAATAAATAAACGAATAGTGGACGCTTTGTATAAATTCAGATTGGATGGTCGGTTTCCTTTTTTGACGGTTTTTTATGGCAGACTGAGGTCACCATCTACAATGACTAAAAATCCGTCGAAATCACCGATATCGTTTTCTTTTTGGAGGTTTTCAACAAGGTCGGTAAATTGTTCACGACTTTAAAAATTTGCGCCTCCCTCAATGAGGATGACCTTTTCTTCGCCTGCACAAAAGAACGCATTGTAACCGTCTCCTTCTCCATCATATTATTCGATTGCATCATCAAGAGAAATGATTTTTGTATTCATATAACGCGGTCGATAAAATCCATCGCCGCATCATATTCCTGCTCAAAGAATCCTTTGAAAATTTCGTGTTTTGAGGAGAAGTGAAAATAGATCTCGCCCTTAGATAGGGCCGATTCTTTGGCGATCGCGTCCATCTTTGTGGCGAAATTTCCGTTGTTTAAAAAACACGTTTTTGCGGTGATGAGGATCTGATCCACGCGTTCGTTTGGGCTTCGATCATCGGCGTTCCACGTGCCTACAAAAAATAACCAAAAGGATCAGGAGGTGGGGGGAAATCCAAAACTTAATTTGATGGCTTGGTATTCGGTTGACAGGGTGCCGTCTACATGCCTGATTATTAATTTTGGTTCTCGCCAAGTTTGGAAATGCTCTGGTAGATCGCCTTTCTTAATGCATGCGAACAATCCGATATCATGGTCGCGCCCTTCCTGAAGGCTCACCTCTCTCCATCGAAAAAGCTGAAGGGAGGATTGCGCAATCGCCGACATGACCCGATCGCGTTGGTGTTGGGGATTGATGGGGAAGACGAAGACAAAAATCCCACCCGGTTTGAGATGCTTCTGGGCCATTGAAATATAATCCACAAGGTCCCCGCGGATTTCGAATCGACATGCTCGTTTTTGATCGTGCATGGAGACTTGCCCATCGCTTTCCGGCCAATAGGGTGGCGTGGCTGTGATAAGGTCGAAATTTTTAGTACCTAGAATATCGGTACGCAGATCGCCTAGGTGTAAATCAACGCGATCGAGGATCCCGTTATAACGCATCGACTTTCCTGCCAATTCGACACTTCGGGATTGCGCTTCGATGGTAGTAAAGTTTACATGTTGGAGTTTCCAAGCCATCACGTTGACCACCGTTCCGATGCCGCTTCCCAGATCCAAGACCGCGTTGGGGGAGGGCGCACATTGGGCCGCATACCACGCTGTAAGAAGGTCATCGGTGGAAAAACGGTGGCCTTTTTTCAATTGAAATAATCTAAAATGTCCGCACAGAGCATCAACACTTTCGTCGTCTTCAACGATGATGTCCGATGCGCTGTCGATGTCGGGAAGAGGCCCCGCCTTTGTCCATCCTTTAAAAGTAGGTGAAATGTTTACTATTTTCATTTCGTTTAAGTATTTCGTTTTTGTCATTCTTGGATTCCAAAAGAAAGGTGTCTAAAATAGGTCCGTCGAAGTCGATACTTTAGAGCGTGAGAACCTGTACGTAGGTCCCCTTTTCAAGCATGTTTTCGCCTACCGGTGAAATCGCAAAATGGGTACAACCCGTCATACCACAGGGGTTTCCGGACGAAT
>JALSKP010000280.1 GCA_026988815.1 Myxococcales bacterium
AGGCTTTGTGAACCGTGGATCGGCGAAGATGTGCCGGAGAAACACGTCGCTGGCGCGATGCAGCTCGCCGTGAAGTCGCCTTCAATCGCTTTCGATTTTGCTCAGGGCGTTGAGAATGGAGAAGGGCGTTTATGCGGCCCAGATAGTCTTTTTGACATCGCGAGTTTAACCAAACCTTTTGTTGCCACCGCAGCCCTTATCGCGGTGGATCGCGCTTTGATTTCTTTTGACGATAAACTGTCTTCCTATTTTCCGCGATTCAAAGGCGGTGCCACAGTCCTTCATTTACTCAATCATTCTTCCGGTTTGGCTGCCTGGGATAAGTTCTACGAACGCAAGATACTCTTTCCAACGACACTCCAAGCTGCCACACAACGGGAAGATATTCTTTCCGAAACGCTCGAAAGTCCTCTTAGACCAGCGGGTGAAGCGTCGCTCTATTCCGATCTCGGATACATGTTGCTTGGACATCTTCTGGAAAGGTGTTTTAGTAAAGATCTAGACGATATTATCGCTGATGAAATCGCCCAGCCCTTGGGTCTTGGGTCGCTGCGTTTTGTGAATCAAATCAAAGGCGAAGGTCCGATTTGTAGTGTTCAGACCGAAATTAATCCTCTCAGAAAGGGCGTCGTGCAAGGCGTGGTGCATGATGAAAATTGTTTTATTCAAGGTGGGGTGTGTGGGCATGCGGGACTTTTTTCGAATGCTAAAGACGTTCTCCGTTTTGGTGATCATATACGTGCCTGCCTCGATGAAAAAGCCAAGGGAATCGTAAGTGAGGATACAATTCGTTTCGCGATATCGAAGAGGGCGATGGCCCCAACAGGGCATTATTACGCAGGTTGGGATATGCCAAGCGGGGAAAAAAGCTCAGTTGGATCCTACTTTTCTAAGTCAAAAAGCTTTGGTCATTTGGGGTTTACCGGTACCTCACTCTGGATTGATCGTGAGAAAAAACTTGTTGTTGTTCTTTTTACGAATCGTGTTTTTCCTACCCGCGAGAATAAGAATATTCTATCCTTTCGAATCGCCATTCATGATGCCATTGCTGGAGCTTTTACGTGACCCATTCACCGACCCTACTGATGACCGATCCGCGTTTCTTTCAAATCAAAGGTGGCGCCAATCCTCATACAAGAAATAAAAACGATAGTTTAAAAAAAGTCGACCCAGTCAATGCGCTTTCCCAGTGGACGCGTTACGTTGATCAACTTGAGGACTGTGGCATCGCGGTACATGTTGTCGACTCTGCACCAGAATTAACAGGGATGGTTTTCGCCGCCAACGCTGGTTTTTTTGATCATCGCAAGTCTGAAACTCGGGTCTTTTATCGTAGCAATTTCACTGCCCAACATCGCCGCAGTGAATCGATTGCCTTCGAAAATTTCATGACCCGTTTTGGTTTTCCCTGTGGGTCGCTGGACGAATCTCTATGTTTTGAAGGCGAGGCGGATGCCTTTCCAATTGACGACGCCCACTCTCAATTCGTTTTTACACATGGTTTTCGAAGTGATTTAAAAGTCGCATCCTGGATCCAAGGTTTTCATGAAAAGGTTGAGGTTTTTGAACTTCAAGATCCACGCTTCTATCATGGAGATTGTTTGATCTGCAGTCTGGGCGACTCTATTTTGGCATGGGAAGCCGGATTAGAAAAAGGCTCCAGAGCACGATTAGAAAATATTTCTAATGTTATTTGGTTGACCGATTCTGACGCCTCAGCCTTCATCGCCAATTCTTTTTACGTTAAAAAGAACGGTGAACGTTTTCTTTTCTCCCCAACCCTGATCAGAGATGATCTCAAAGCTGAAATAGAAGAACGTGGGATTCACGTTATCCGCGTTGATATCTCTGAGTTTTTTACCAAGGGAGGCGGTGGACCCAAGTGCATGGTCTTCAATTTAGATGCTCCACCTCCGACGAAAAACGAAGAGATTTTATCGTTTCGATCGGCCAGCCGATATGCGTCGTGGACATCGCGCATCTGACTACTAAGTCTCGCTTTAAATTACATTTGAATCTTTTTTGTTCGACCCCGTCTGAACATTGAATAGGAGATTTTTGTGAAATATCTAGCCATCCAACCGGACCAAATCGAATGCACATCATGTCATGCCCGTTTTGCTAAAGGCACCTCGTTTTGTGGATATTGTGGCGCTGAATCGGTACGTAAGACGATTCCTTTAAGCGCTGTGGAAATCAATCCCCGTCGCAACACGCCTCTAGAATTAAAAGCGCTTGATAGCGAAGAACCAGGTGAAGTGTTTCATTTTTCGCCTTTAGACGAGAACGATTTTGGAGATTTTGTCCCCAAAAAAAACACGCTTGGTGTCGCCATTATTAGTGCCTCGCTTTTCGCCCTCATCGGGATGTCTTTCGTTTTATTTCATCAAGCTTCAGGACAAGAGACCCAAGAAAAGGTCGTCTTAGCCGCGATCGAAAAAGTACAGGCGCCCATAAAAGCGCCAAAGGTCGAAGCACGAAAATTAGAACGCTTTACCCTTCAGAAAAAAGGTAGGGCCTTTGAATTACGTGTCGGCGAGACGTCTTTTTTGGAAGTACGACAGGTCCGAGATAGTCGGTATAAAAGCAAATCGAAGAGAGCCAACTCGATTGCGATTCGTTTTAACCACGCGATGGAAAAGATCGAGAAGGGTGATTTTTCAATTCCGCAATTTGTTGCGATTAAAAATGCCTCCCATAGTGAGGTTCATTTTATTGATAAAGACGGCCAAACCTTTCGTCTCATAGATGTCACGAAAAGAGACGCTCGATTGGAGAAAACGTCGGCACATATTCGTGCAAATTTTCTGGTCGACCAGCTTAATAGTTTGGTTGGGGAAAAGAAGATTCCGATCGCGATGCGTTAGTTACTTGGCTTTGCATTCCGGTTTATCGTTTACAAGTTTGCAATTGATCTCGTAGTAAATACGACGATCTGCGGGTTTACTTGCCTGGATGGTAAATTCAAGATCGAGCTTGCCCTTTACAGATTGAAAATCGATATTTTTGAGCGCCATGTATTCGTATTCGTTTTTTGAGTTTAAGTTGCCTCCTGCAACATTATATTTTTCTAA
>JALSKP010000281.1 GCA_026988815.1 Myxococcales bacterium
AGGTGTTCGACCGTCAGTTGAACCACCGCCGATTCCTACGTTAGAAGGAAAGACAAGACCGGTAGGGTTGCCGTTCGCTTGGGAGAAATTCAAATCTCCGCCCCATTGAATACCGACTTGCTGAACAAAGGTATCATTGGTTTCTACGATTCTTGCCTCAATGAGTACCTGAGGAATTTGCGAATCAAGATTAGCGGCGAGTTGGCGAATGGTTTTAATATTGGCCGAAACGTCGCGAATGATAAGGGTGTTCGTTCGCTCATCGACGGTTACATTTCCACGAGGACTGATAAGACCTGAGATTTGTTTTTCCATATCTGCCGCGGTTGCGTAACTGATACGAAGGAGGAAAACCTCAAGAGGTGCTTTACCACGGGCCGCGGCACGTGCTTCAGATCGAACCTTTTGCTCGGCTCGAAGTTTGTCCTGAGGTGCTACGCGGATCACGTTTCCGCGTTTTTCAAAACCTAACCCTCGGGCTTGAAGGACGGTTAGAAAAACTTCATCAACGGGAACACGTTTGAGACGCATGGTCACGTTTCCAGATACACCTTCACCGACGACGATATTCACACCGCCCTCTTTGGCAATCATACGTAGGACGTTTTGAATATCGACTTCACGAAGATCAATTGTCATCCGTACACGTCGCATACCAGGGACGCGCGAAACTTGGGTTGGATCAACGACTACACGTGGGTAGCGTCGTTTTCTTGCGGTGTAACTTGCATCTTTTGGACGCCCTTGGTTTACCGCAAATTCTTGTTGAGGAAACTCGTTCTTCATTGAAGGTGCGAATTCCCATACCAATTTGTTTCCATCCTGATGGATAGATTCTTTGGCATCTTCGTTTAACTCAACCTCCAAACGAACGCGTCCTTTAATATCACGGTAGGTGGAAACGAATCTCACCGCGCCGCCTTCAGACCTATTGGCGAGTGTTTTTTCTAAACTCTCAGGCAATTTAACATTGTTGAGAATCATGACAGCACGACTGTCCCCTGAAATCGTTTCAAATGAACCGGGGGTATCGAGATCGATGATAATCTTTGAACGCCCTTTTGAGGTCTCAAGTTGAATACCGTTAATTGCATTCATCGGGTTGAGGGCGACGGCTTTTGCTAAACGTCCGCCTTTTTCTCTACGCGAGACTTGCTTGCGTTCGGTGTTTACCGCACTTCGAAGCGCGTTTACACGAGCAATCTCAGCGCGCTTGGCTTCTTTATTTGCACGTTTAATCTGTGCATTAAGCTCGCGAATTTGTTTGTCCCTCGATGCAAGCGTATGGGTGAGGGTATCGACCTGTTGTAGCATTTTCTTCTGCTTTCCCTTGGCTCGCCTGAGTTCATTTTCTTTTGCAAGAAGGTTTTTGGCAATACTTTTACGACGCGTTTCAAGGGTTCTGACCTTTGAAGAATCGCTTTGCTTGAGGGCAACTTCCAATTCAGCAGCGAGGGCTTTTTGCTTTGCTTTGGCTTGCTCAATCTCTTTCTGCTTGGCAGCGATTTCCATTTTCGATTTCGTTTGAGCGTTGGAACGTTCAACAGAAAGGCTATTTAAATTGCGCTCCAAAGAGGCGAGTTTTTCTTCAAAAACTTTAGCTTTAGCGATGGCCAACTTGCCTTCTTTTTCTTTTGTTCTGGCCAATGCAAGCGCGGCATCTCTTTCGACTTGAGAACGCTTGGCTTCCTTTTGAAATTTCAAAAGTGCTTTGCGGTCCGTTTTTTGTTGGCGTTCAATGCGACCGATGTCGCCTTTTAACGAGGCAAGTTCTTCTTTCTTATTTGCAATTTGAGACTTTGATGCATTTACGCTTCGTTTGAGCGCTAGAATTTGTTGTTCGACGCGTGTTTTTTCCTCACCAGAAAGGCGCTTCTTATCGGCGCGAAGCTCCTTGAGTTCTTTCTCTCGAGATTGCAGAGAGGCACGTGTTTGGTTCAGTGCCTTTGAGGTGGAGGCGATTTTTTCGGCATTCTTATTTAGTAAAGCCTTATACCTTCTCTCCACTTCTTTAAGCTTTTGAATTTGCTTTGCGCTATTATCGCGACGCATTTCATCAGCCAAATTAGCCATCGGTCGACTACGTTTCTGACCGTCGACGAAAACGACAACATCGTTTCCTTCGGTCTTCACATCGTAGTGCGCCGATTTATCAAATCCGATGATAATGCGGGTTACCGATTGATGACTATCTTTAAATTCCAAAATAGAAATTTGAGAAAGAACACCATTGTTGACTTTGATTGACTTTGCATCCCCAGCGAGTTCGCTGTTGGCAACATCTACAAAAAGCCTCAAGGGGGCATTTAATTTAAACACCGAAAAGGTAGGAATGGCCGAACCTTTGATTCGGACATGGGTCCCATTTTTTCCTTCTTCGATCTTAAAATTTGTAATCCGGTTTAGATTCGTTTGCGCAGACGCATTCGTCCCCGCCAGAATCGCGACCATGAAAAACGCTGTAAAAAATGTGGTAATTTTAAACCGCATATTTGAACTCCTGTAATCGTTCATTATTTTGCCCTCGGTGGGCTAATGCCCTTAAATCTTGAATCTACTGATTTTTTATCGGTATTTGTTTTGTTATTTTTGTCGACAGAAGTCGCCCCTAAGGTCGCCTCGTCAAAGGATCTTTGAAGTGCCTTACGGCCCTCTTCGCTTTCAAGAAGTTTCTTCAAAGCCGAACGTTCGTCCTCGCTAAGATCGTCTCCTCGGTTTGCTTCGAGTTCGGCTTCGCGCAACTTCATCGTCACAACGCGAGATTGGCCATTTTCGCCGCCGCCTTCTCTAATATCAACTTCGTTGTCTCGAATATCGGAAACCACGCCGCCATTTCGGCCGATCCGTTCCCCTTCCTTGAGAACATTTCCAAAGCCGCTTGGATCAACAAACATCGCTTTGGGAACGGCCACGGAAGAAATGATGGCAACCAATTGTAACTCGCTCAGCGAGAATTGTTCCAAGGGTTGCTTGGTCCGTTCATCGGCGACTTTTTGGGTAACCGGCTGAATAATTTCAGGGTTGGGTTGAAAGGGATTCCTGCGTGTATTGTTTGGATATTCCGGACGTTTATA
>JALSKP010000282.1 GCA_026988815.1 Myxococcales bacterium
GACTCTCCTTAGGTGTGACACCACCCATAACGAGCCGAGGTGTCCTGGCCTTCATCAATAGTACCGATATTGGATATTCGACCTTGCCCGACGACGATCTGGCGTTCAGAAATCTTCCCTCAGATAGTCTTTCGATTGAGGCAATCAAAAGTCTAGTGCAACGGTACAATCCACCAAAGACCGGTATTTTTTACAGAAAGGATGATCCGGTTCTTAAACTTGAAGGGCAGACGATGGTCCAAGCCGTACCAAACGCAGCCGTAGGTGCTTACGAAATTGGCAATTACGATATGGCCGTGGAATCGGTGAAAGCGGTGACGATTGGTTTGAATAAACCCGTTGATATCTTGATTGGGATTGGTTCTCAGGAACTCCCCGATGCAATTAGTGCTTACAAAGGAATTAATGCAACGGACTATTTTTCGGCGTCGCGGGTTTTTGTTCCAGCGATAAGCGCCTTCAATATTTTGACCCTCAAATCCATCACTGGATTGCCGGACCACCGGGTAGAGATGACAACCGGAGCGGCGAATACGACCCAAGCTTTTCGAACTTTGTTCATGTCTGAATACGACGCATTTGATGACGTTGCACCAAGTCTTTACGATTCCGCGATGTTTGTTCTTCTCGCCCATGCAGGTGCACCTTCTGCGACAACGGGGGCTGAGTTAAGAGACGTTATTCGTTCCAAATTTGTGGATAATATGACCGCCAGCGCTGATGATGTAACCTTCGAGGCATCGTCGGTGAATGGCTTTGCCCAAGCCGTGGCAGGGCTCAATGATGGCAAGAAAATAAAATATTTGGGCGCCGCCGGTGGAGCTCCGATCCTTTTCGGACCAGAGGGGGATGTGCGGTATAATCAGATTGCCGGAACCTTTACAACGAACGGATTTGTTGTAACTCGGATCTTTTTAGGGCCGGGCTCAATCGATTTATGCACAGGTGATCTTATTGGAGGCGATTGCGCGCAGGGTTATACAGACGATGGTGCAGATCCTGGGCAAAGCTGTCTCCCTCTTCCTCAAAATTTCCCTCCGATCCCCAATACAGGAATCTGCTTACCACGCTGTGGACCGGGAAAAACCTGTCCAAGTCCGATATTTGTGTGTGATCAGAACTCAAACCTGTGTGTACCAGCAGGATAGCAAACAGCATTCGACAGAATATTCTGTCAATGGTATAGCTTCTAGCCGAAAGTTCTCGCTTAGAAAATAATCCGCGTCATTCAGGAAATCTATGTCTTTTTTAAAAAATCTCTTCGGCAAAAAAGAAGAAAAAAAACCGCCCAGAGACCCAAGAATAGACGATCTGCGTTTGGGGGATGTCCTCCTGCACTTCGACGACTCCTATGTTGTTGAGCAGATCATCACCTATCACGAAAACGGTTTTTTTTGGTACGATTACCGCTTAGAAGACGGTTCCGGTGAACAGTTGTGGCTCTCTGTAGAAGACGATGACGAACTCATCGTAGGTTTGTATAAACCTGTGGATGTGACCCTAACTGAAGCGCCGGGTAAAACCTTTGAAGTTGCCGGCGAACTTTTTACGCTCGTTGAAAAGGGAAAAGCCGACGCCCACATTAAACGCCAAAACAGCGAATCCAAATCGAAAGTAACCCATTGGGATTTTCAATCTGGAGAAAAACTTTTATCTATCTCACAATGGGGCGAGGGAGACTTCGACCTTTCTGTTGGACGACAAGTTAATCCCGTTGAACTCGACTTACTCCCTGGAGCAGAACTATGATTCCTTTGAAAATAAAATGGCTCATTCCGATGGCTTTTGCTGGCCTGTGTGGACTGATGATGGTCGTTTCGATGGGAGCTCAATATAACAAGACCACAGTTTTATCCGAAAACGCTACCCTCGAACTTGGCGGTGAACAAGCGTGGGAAGTTACCCTTGAACCCGGAAAAATGTACACCATCGAGATTGTTCCTCCTCGCGTTGCGATCGGACATTCTTACGATGTTTCGGCTGAACTTTCTTTTGAAGGCGAGCCTATTTTTGCCATTGATGACTCGTATTGGCATCAAACTGGTGTATGGAGAGAAAGTGGCGAATCGGGAACCTGGAACGAGGAGAACACGTCAACAAGTTTCAACTTCCGCGTCGATAAAAAAGGAAAATACGTTTTTAATATGTCCATGAGTGCGTCCAATCCGCCTTCCTCAGCAATTTTTAAAGGAAGAATTCTTTCGTCCAAGCCGCTTCCTTTTGGATGGTTGGCTTTCTTATTGGGGGTAGTGATTTTCGGCATCATCGGAATTTACATGTTTTACAAACGAGGTACGTATTTCGCGAAGAGCTTGTACGCCTACGATGTTGGAACCAAATTTAAAATCGACGACATGGACTACCTCGTTGAGGAAGTCTCCGACTTTTTCTACATGCACGAACATTGGTCCACCGAATTTAAATTAAGAGGAACCGATGGTTCAATTCGATATTTGTCTTCAGACCGTTTCGAACTTGAAGGAGAGGAGTCCACGAAGACCTTTTACCAAGTCCTCATGGATATTCCGCTCACCCCCGAAGAGCTTTCTGAGTTAGAAGCTCAGACCGGAATGCGTCAAATTTCATTGAGAGGACAAAGCTATGTTTTCGACGATGAGAACTCGGGCATGGTTACCCAAGTTGTTGTCAAAAATGGCACACCATATCGCAATAGAGTCGACACAAATCTTTTTCACGATGCGTATAAATTTCCTCGCAAGGCCGGTGAAATTTGGATCGATTATTCATCGATGAATCATGACGAAGCCGAGTGGAGCGTGCTCCAAATTATGAAATGGAGTAAAATAAAAATTACTGAATCGGTCACTAGAAAAGGACCGCCATTTAACCCCGACGCAGTCACAGATCTTAACGCGGGCAGCGAAAACCAACCCGGTGGATACGCGTCTTAGTTAACTTTTAGAACAAACAGGCTTGTCGAAGGTTCCTTTGAAACATAGTGTGATCCTTTTCGGTGGGATTCTGATCCCCTCTCCCTCTGGGGGAGGGTTAGGGTGGGGGACTTCGTTTTAGCTTGTGGGTTTATTGGCTTCGGCCTTGACCTAGTTAA
>JALSKP010000283.1 GCA_026988815.1 Myxococcales bacterium
AAAGCCTTTATTCTTTGGTATAGCTCGCCTTTCCAACCCTTTAAGGTTATAAAACATGAACAAAGAAAATATCGCAAAACTCGCTCTTATGGGACTTATGGCCGGTGGCCTCGTTACAGGATGCTCTTCAAAAACCGAAAAGCCTGACGAAATGCCAGCTGAAAGCAAGCCCGCAGAAAGCACTCCAGAAGAAACCACCACTCCAGAAGCGCCTGCTGAGTCTGGCGAGATGGCGTCTGATGCAGCTCAATACTCCGAGCTTCATGACTGTGCAGGCAAGAATGCATGTAAAGGCCTCGGTGGATGTAAAGTTTCAGCTGAAAAACTTACTGAGCTTGCTGCTGCTGCTGGCGTTCCTGCCGACAAAGCTGGCGAAGCCCACGAATGTGGCGGAATGAATAACTGTAAAGGACTTGGTGGATGTCATGTTGACGCCGACAAGCTCGCTATGTTGAAAGCAAAACTCGCTAAGTAATTTGCGCCCTGCTTTTGCCAAAGATTTAGGTATCGGTGTTGGACTTCGTGTCCCGCACCTTTCTTATGTTTTCGAGCATTGGCCGAAGGTTGATTTTTTCGAAATTATTTCGGAAAATTTTATGGTCGATGGCGGTCTTCCACTCGACAATCTTCGACGCATTCTCGAACATTATAAGGTCGTGCAACACGGCGTTTCTTTATCCATCGCCTCAGCCGAGCCTTTGGATTTCGACTACCTCAAACGATTAAAAGCTCTCCTGGCTATCACCAACGCCCCTTGGGTCTCCGACCACCTGTGTTGGTCAACTGAGAATAGCCACAATTATCACGATCTCCTTCCCTTCCCCTACACGGAAGAGAACGCCAAATATATCGCCGAAAAAGCACGCATCGTTCAGGACTATTTGGAACGTCCTTTTGCGTTGGAAAATCTCTCAAGCTATATTTCTTTTAAAAGCTCTCAAATGCCTGAATGGGAATTCTACACCTCGGTCGTTGAACAAGCTGGCGTTTATATGATGCTTGATGTGAATAACGTCTACGTATCTTCGGTCAACCATAGCTACGATCCGATGGACTACTTAAAATACCTTCCAATGGATCGTGTGATTCAAACCCATGTCGCGGGCCATACCGAACTTCCAAACGGCACCATTCTCGATACGCATGATGATCACGTAAAAAAAGAGGTTTGGGAGCTCTACCGATACGTTGACCAACAAAGCGGAGGCGTTTCTACCATCTTAGAATGGGACGCCCATTTTCTCTCTTTTGAAGACACATTAGCGGAGGCAAACATCGCTCGGAGCTACCGTCATGAGCGATAAACATAATGCCCCCGAGACCTTAAAGGCGATTCAAAGAAGTCTAGGTCAAAGCATCCAAGTCCCACTCCTTATCGAAAAGGAAAGCGGGGATTATGAAGTTCAAGTTGAAAAATATGACATCCTCGTTCTCGAAGAAATGGTCGAAACGAAGACCCTCTCTGGTGCCGAGCGTCTTTCGACCTATAACCAGCAATATTGGTTTCGATTTCTGGAAGTGATGAGAGAAGAATATCCTCTTCTTGACGGTATTTTGGGCTCGGTCGAATTCAATAGAATGGTAAGTGCCTACCTTAACCGATTTCCCTCCTCCTCACCTACCCTTCGTTATCTGTCTGTGGATTTGGTCAAATTTCTTCGCAATGAAGAACATGAGTGGAAGTCCCTTTTGTACGAGCAATGCGCCGCGTTTGAGTTTGCCTACATCGAATCATTTGATGCGGCCGAATTCACGCCGCTCGAATTGGGCAGTTTGGACGAGAACATGCTCGATCTGAACCTAACCTTTCAACCTCATCTCAAATTGGTCACAGCCGACTTCGATCTCGTTTCGATGAGAGGGCGAGTAAAAAGGGAGGAGCCTCTTCTGGAGACGGAAAAAGTCCAATCTGAAAACCCTTTTTACTGGGCTATTTATCGCAGGGAAAACAAGTTGATTTCCTTCGCATTGGGTCGCCTTCAGTTTCTATTGCTAACCTACCTAGAAACGATGCCCTTCGGTGATGCCTTTGAAAAACTTGTCTCTGAACTCGAAGAAAAAGAGATTCAATTCTTAGCCAAAAATGTAAAGTTATGGTTCGCGCTTTGGGCGTCCCAATCTTGGTTCGCTGAACCCGAAGTTTAGACGAGTTATAGGGGCGTGACGAAACTGGAAATTCCGTTCTTGCTTTTGATTCTCCCTTGAAAATTTCTCGCCTCATCCATCGATTGAAATTTCCCAACTCTTACGCGGAAAACGCGTCCGCGATCGGGAATCGAAATGGAAACCAAATGCACTTCATATCCCTGCTTTTTTAGCTTTTCGACAGCACGGTCAGCTTGAGCCTTGGTGGGATGTGAACTCAATTGGAGGGTATATTTTGCGGGCAACTGTTCTTTAAGTTTACCAATTTTTTTAACTTCGGTTTTTACTTTAGATACGATTTTTTCCAGATCTGAATTCTTCTTTTCGATCTTAGGCTTCTTTTCTGACACTTCACGCTTCACGATTTTGGTGGGGTGAACTTTCTTCGAGGCCCCCTTATCTTTGGCGATGGGTCGCACTTGCTCGGGCTTGGTTAATGTTTTGTAAAAAGAAAATTCTGTTTTCAAAGGTGCTTGTTTTTCAGCCATCGGCACGGCACGGATAGAGGCAAGGGGTGGCAACGCGTCCCGTCTTTGCAATCGTTGGCCAGTAATAAGGCCCGCACTAAAGGTGAGTGCCAGAACAAAAGTCCACAAAACAACGATCCCAAGAGTTGAAGTTTCTTTTTTCTTTTTCGCCATATTACTTCCTAAATGTCTACTCATCCATCGGTAGACATTGTCGTACATGGACCTTAACAGACGGCGATCTGTCCGACAATTATTTTGGTAAATTAATCGACCAAATCGCTTTCTTCAACAAGGGCTTAGCGAGAGAAGAAATAAAAGGCGATTGCCGAGCAAAGGAGGAAAAGAAACACGAATAAAATAAAGTAGCCCTTCTTACTATTATCACTCGTTTTAGAGTGTCTCTCTTTGCCCATATCGATTTCGAAAGACACCTTTTTTTC
The DNA here is from genome assembly GCA_026988815.1 of Myxococcales bacterium. Classification (GTDB taxonomy): domain Bacteria; phylum Myxococcota_A; class Bradymonadia; order Bradymonadales; family Bradymonadaceae; genus CALJNB01. The sequence continues at coordinate 3,056 of JALSKP010000283.1, forward strand.
ACTTTCTTGGCC
>JALSKP010000284.1 GCA_026988815.1 Myxococcales bacterium
CCAGAGGGAGAGGGAGTTTCTCTTCCGAACAAAAATCCCCTCGAATACCACAAGGACACAATGAATGGTCATACTAGAATCCCACCGTTTTTGATCACACTAAATAGCGACTTGATTCTCGCTTCGAGGAATCCTTGCTTGTTGTTTGGACGGAGGTCGTTTAGCGTACGAATCTTTCGACAAGTTCGCCTAGGTGATCTGCAAAGTTTTCGGCGGTCAGCGCCAAGCTTGCGCTTGCGGTCCTACCATCAAAATACTTTACAACGACTTTCTTGTGTTCGTCTAAGACGAACATGTAAAAAGCATAGTCGCCCTAAGCTTATTGAAATATCACGGCGTGTTCCATCTCATTTGCTGTTCGTTCGTTCTCAAAATCCTCGACAACATCAACCAGCAATTCCTCTGTTTTATAAACGCATTCGTCGGGCCAGAGAAAACTATACCAATAATCTAACCCAACTTCATTCAACTCAACATCGAGGACCTTTGAACCCTCATCGCTCGCTTCGTCGCTCAAGCTGATTACCCCGTTTTCAATCAAGAATGTCTTATATTCTTCGGGAAGTGGCGCGCCCAGCTGGCTTCCATTTCCTCAAACTCGTCACGTTCCACATTCAAGCATCGCTTAATTGTGTAAGGGATACCTCTAGAATCTAAATCTGATAGTAGGCTTTTCATCTTGTATTCAGGCTCTGTAAGGAACAATTTGCTTCTTCAATTCAAAAATACAATAACACGACTTAAAAAATAGCCCAACCAATTCCGGTCGTAGCTGGCGATCGAAAAGAGAGACCGAAGCCAAAAAAGGAAAGCTGTTGGTCTCCATAAAAAAGTTGTGATCCTTCTAGAAATAGGGCGAAAGAAGACTCGCCGTAGGCCCGGCCCATATTGCAGCCAGTGCCAGAACAGGTTTCGAAATCGTTGTCGGTAAAATCAAAAATTTCGATGCCAACTTGGCCGCTTAATCCCGCTCCCCATTTGGGCGTGTTGAGGACGGCCATTCCTTTCCCAGAGACGAACATACGTAAAGGAATATTTGCCTCGATAGGTACGAAGTAGATGAGATCTAAGTAGGGACCGTGAAAGTATTGAGCGACAAAGGTGTCATCGTTGGGCGACACATAGAGAAGCGAGTAGCCGATACCGCTGTCGAAAGTGCGCTCAAAATAATCTGGAAAAACTTGGAGGGGATAGATCCCCGCGCTCGCCTGTATTCCAGAACTAATTTTTACGTCGTTGCCTTGTCCGCTTTGCACGGTTACCCCCCCTGCAATATCAAGTTTTGCAGGAGGCGTTACCCAGAGATAGGGCAAACATCCGCTTAGCGAGAAAAGGAGAATAAATATGGGAGTAGTACGAATCATCTCGCAAAGCCTACCATTTTAGAGAAAGTTTTAGATACAAAAAAAGCACCTAATAATTAGGTGCTTTCTTTATCGGGGTACTCAGATTCGAACTGAGGGCCTCTTGTACCCAAAACAAGCGCGCTGCCAGACTGCGCCATACCCCGATGGGAGGTGGGGCAATTAAATCACCACATCCACGCCGAGCCTTATAGGGCAAATTAGCTCAGTCGACAATCCCTTAACGCAAAGGTTTTCCAATTTATTTCAAAAAGTTTAAATCCAGAGAAATTTGATGACCCAATCTCGTGATCAACGGCGATTAAATGCCACGTCTGGCCGCGGCCATTGCGCTAATTTCGGTATTAGAGAGTTGGTTTGAATTCCACTTCGTCATGTATCGACGTCGATTCCCATAATCGCTTCCGCCGCGACCATCGCGCGATTCCTCTTGATATTTAAAGGTTTTAAAGAACTTCACGTTCTCACCTGAGGGTCCGCCGGAGCCGTCAGCAGCGTGACAATTTCCACAATATTGAACGAACAATTCCCCGCCCTCGCTTGGGTGAGGTTGAGCGTCAATGGCCGCAAACATCTCATTAATTTGTTGATCGGAAACCATTTCAGCAGAATAGGCAGGCATGGCATCGGGGTAATTGAGGGTCGCGGCACGTCCTTCTCGGATCCAAAAACGAGAGAATTCGAGATCGTCGTAACGTAATTGCATGCCGCGAACGTTACCCACACCGGTTTCGCCGTGGCAGGTCTTACACAAACGATCGTAAACTTCGGGTCCCGATAAACTGGAGATCGAGGGAGAAAGACTGAGCAAATAGGCCTGGATTTTGTCGTTATCGGCGTCATTTACGGGAATGGCAGACATTGTTCCGCGCCCGTCCTTGACGATGTTTTTAATCGGTTCGTAGCCTTGGATATTTCCGTCCCATTGGCTTCCTCCCGTGGCATCCGCGCCGTGGCATTCTCCACAATAACGCAAGTAAAGCGCCTCGCCGTCAAGGGTTGCATTGGCAGGTGCTAAGGAAAGAAGGTAGGTCTGAATTTTTGCGTTATCGTTATCATTGATAGCGATGGGCTCCATCGTTCCACGTCCGTTGGCAACAATATCGTGGATCGGATCGTACCCGCGAATATCGGCTTCCCAAATCGCGGTTCCCATGGCGTCTTGACCGTGGCAAAGGGCGCAATGTTGTAGGTAGAGGGCTTTTCCGTCAGGGGGCACGCCTGTAGATGCGTTATTGCTGCCATTATTACCGTTATTGCCCGTTGAAGAATTATTACTCACGTTATTGTAGCCGCTATTATTGTTCCTTGGGGTGATTGGCGTTGTGGTGCTTTCGCTAGATTCCCCACACGCAACAAGTGTCATCAAGAGCCCAAGTAGAATTATTTTCATTATTTGCTCCGAATGTTGGATTTGCTCCGAATGTTGGGATTTTAGAGATTAAGGAAGTCGGCGTTTTTCAGGCTCTCATCGAGCTCTTGCGCACTGACGCCCTCGGCGATCATGGTAGCGCGGATATTTAGGACCTCTTCAGTTGTGATCCAGTTTTCTTCAGCCATATCTAGCGCTAGGGGATAGGCACCTTTATGATGACGAGTGATTCCGGGGATGATCCAGTTTTTAATATCAAAGGTCTCTCCAGGAACGTCGGTTTTATTGATGTAAATCGCCTGGGGTAGAGCAACTTTACCAACCT
>JALSKP010000285.1 GCA_026988815.1 Myxococcales bacterium
TCGTGCCTCGCCTGGGTCATCCCTTGCAGGTGCAGCAAAAATATAGTGTGGTTTCAATGTTGGTTTTCGAATTTATCATCCCTGTTTATTTTGCGGCGAGGCACAAGGCCACGCCCTACGATTTTTGCGGCGGCACAAGCACGCTCTTTTATTTTTTGCGTTTGGGATCTAAACTCCATCTTAACGGATTTTCCTCTATATATTTTCTTATCCGAAACAAATCAGACTCGGACCGAATAACGTGGTCATAGTAATTTGATTGCCATAATTTTTGTTCGAAACGCTCCCATCCTAGTTCTCGTACACCACAAATATATTTCAAGGTCGCTATCGATTTGAATGCGCCGACAACGTCACCAAGTTCGATTAATTCTGTATTTGGCAAAAGGAAAATTATGAAGTGAACATGATCAGGCATTACGATTATTGTATCTAACTTTACATTTTGGAAACGCTGCGCCAGCCCCTCGTAAACATTTAGGACCATTTTTCCGGCTTCGTTTCTCACCATCTGCGCGTTCGAAATTTCTCCAAATAATTTCGATTCATTTTGCAAACATATAGTAACGAAGTATGCGCTCGCTCTTCGGTAGTCATATTCTCTAAGTCGCCTAGGTTTTCATTTCATTCTCAACACCTCCTGGATTCACGTTTTCGAACAAGGGAAGCCATAGTTGTTAATTATTTTTACTTTCGTTGGACCCTAGCCTGATGGTTTCGTTGTCGTCGCGCCTGTATCCAGCGATGGGAATTTTTGCGGCGAGGCTCGAAGATATCCTATCTATTACAAAATATTGGACATTATTCCTCGGAATTTTTCCTATTGCGCCAAATTCGATCTCGGTAAAAACCCACAAGGAAACCTTTCGTTTTGTCGTTTGGAAAAAACGTGAATGGTTACTCGCCATCGATGCTCTAAGAAGCGCGAATGCTCAACCCGAATAGAAACGTTTTTAGCTCGGCGTGGTGTGCTTTGATTTACTTACTTTAAAACATAACCAGCCTCATCGACCGCGTAGAGACCATCGGCTTTCTGGATTAGAAAAAGTTGTTTAGCGCTTTCCTTCAACCAATATTTCTTAACCTCGTCCGTAAGTAAAATCGCATTTTCTCTTTCAATTCTATACACCGAAAAAGTATTCGCATCGGCGGGGCTACACGTAGGTTTTTCCTGGTCCCCAATGACTAAAATCGGCTCCCCTTCAAAAACACCTGGGGTCTGGGCCTCCCATTCACTGTCTTTGGTATGGCTTAGCAATACCCAATTGTGGGAAAGGGTTAAAAATGTATTCTTTGACGCATCTTGGCAATCAAAAGAAAAGAACGCCCACGGTCCAAACCGGTCCTTAGCCGGCGCGGATAAATTTTCGTATCTTCCTCATCCCAAACAGGTTCCGTCCAAACCCATTGAGAAAAAAGGATAGGAGTTCGGTGCGCGGACCACATGCACCTTCCTAAGATTCGCGTTGGAAGGAATTTTTGCATTGAACAAAATTGGTATTGAAATAGAGTCCGACGAACCCAATTCTGTGAGACACATGAACTATAAAAAAACCGCAGGCTCCGCCTTTGCGATCATCATTGGCCTACTCTTTGCCGTTTTTTGGAAGGGGGACGTTAACCTCGCAAAACGTTTCGGGAACAAGGCGAACCAAGAAAGAACGCACTCGCCAGATTCAACAAAAAACGCACAGAGAAAAGAAAAAAAATTCCACGCTAAAAAAACAAAACGATCACATGCGAAACGCACACTTAAACCGGTCATCGTCATAGGTCCTCATGGTCGAGACGAGGATATCGCGCCCACGCTAGATAGAATAAAGAGGGGAGAAAAATTTCCGCATCGTAACGACGGTACTCGGTTTGGAAACCGGGAAAAACGCCTCCCTTTAAAAGCAAGAAATTACTACCTTGAATACGTGCACCCCACAAAAGGACGACGGGGTCCTGGCGGCCAACGTGTTATCTTAGGAAACGAAAAGGAAATTTTCTACACGCCCGATCATTATAAAACCTTCCAAAGGGTGAACAATGCCTATTAGTCGTGTCTCAAAAATTGTTGTCTTGGGAGAGCCTAAATCAAAAGGCGCGCTTTTTCGCGCCTTCGATCACGCGCTCGATTTTCCGAGTTATTTTGGAAATAATTGGGATGCTTTAGATGAGGTCCTTTGCTGTCCTGAAGAATGGTACGAGGAGAAAAATCTTTCTCTTATTCTCGACCCAAAGCATTTATCCAAAGACGAAGAAAAAAACCTCGTTGAGATTTTAGAGGAGGCGATGAAACAATGGGCAGAAGTTGGAATGCGTCTTAGCGTCTCCTTTGGACCGACCACCTTTTACGCTCCGGGTTGGTCGCCCTGAATAAAACGCACAAGAATACCAAAGGTTCTCGCACACAACTCTTTTCGTTCGCAACTTATCCTCCAGTAGCCTAACCCAGAAAGAAAAAGTCGGTTCTGGTAGAGAACGACCTTCCTGTGATGGGGAAAACGGAATTTTTTCCGACGGAACCGGCGGATGCACCGACGATTTATGCGAGACAATCAATCCTGCACAATAGGTAATGTAGTAAATGGGGTCTGTAACTACACGAACAAAATGGACGGGAGTTCTTGTTCAAGCGACGCCTGTACGGTCGGCGAGCTGTGTTCGGCTGGAGTATGTGGAAGCGGATCTGCGCTTATGTGCGATGATGGGAATAGGTGTAGGGATGATTCCTGCGACCCCATCTTAGGATGTAGGTTTACTATCGACAATACCGATATACCCGACGATGGAATCGATTGTACGGACGATTTATGCGCGGCCGGTTTCGAAAGCCATACCCCCGTCAGATTCAAATTGCGACGACGGATTGTTTTGTAACGGCGTCGAAAGCTGTCAACCTAACGATGGAAATTCAGACGCCGCCGATGTCTTACCTGTAATATTCCCTCGCCGCCGATCAATCCAAGTCCATGCGCATCATACGCTTCATGTGATGAAAATTCAGACACTTTCCCGCTTATAAGCTTGCAAAATGGAGCTGCGTGCAATGACGGAATCTATTGTACCACCGGTG
>JALSKP010000286.1 GCA_026988815.1 Myxococcales bacterium
ACATCGGCGTGAATCCGACGGATTATCTCAAGGAAACTGCTCGCCGGGCGATTGCGAATCCTGGACGGGTCTTTTTACCTCACGAAATGCTAGTTTGATCGTCAAAGGGGGCACGGCGAGGATTTACGTTTAAACTGTATGTTCCAAACCTTCCAGGTCGTTGATTTTTTATCAAGTGTTTGGTCACACATCTATTATAAAGGAGCCACTATCACACTTCCGAATCGACATCTTCCGAACCAAATCGTTCACCTCACTCGCCGGACGAGCCAGCGACAATTTCTTCTGCGGCCTGATAAAAAGGGCCTGACTAAAAATGATATAGGCTATCTTTTCGCCCTATCGTGCTTGCGCCATAATCAGACGCCCCACGCGTTAACGCTTATGTCCAACCACCACCACATCTGCATGAGCGACAATAATGGTAATCGCTCCGACTTCTTACGAGATTTCCATCACCTCACAACGAAGGTGGTCAATCGCGCGCTGAATCGCCGTGAGAGCCTTTGGTCGTCCTCCGCATCCGGTAACACACTATTGCTTGATACCGATACTGTTATTAATGCGATGGTTTACGGCTGGCTTAATCACTTTCAAGCGGGCTTGGTCGCCAAGGTTTGTGATTGGGGCCATCTACAAATTTTACCGAGCGATTGGGGGACAATAATGACCTTCAAGCGTCCAGCATTTTTCAAGGCCAAAGGCGAGGACCAAAATTATCCCGAGACCATTGAATTTAAGCCAATGCCGCCCTCGATGTTTGAACGCCTTGCGCTGCCGGAGGTGATTGCCTTTTTCGAAAAAAAGATTGAACAAGGCGAAAATCGAATTCGAGAAGAGCGGAAAAAAGAAGGAAAACCAAAGGCGATGGGGATGAAAAAATGCTTTGCGCTGAACCCCTTTTCATGTCCTGAGGAGCTTTCTCCGAGGTCATTGAGAAACCCGCGATTCGCCTCAGCGGTTGTTGCATCAGTGGCCATGGCGGTCGAAGGTATGAAGGCTTTCTGGCGAGAATATAAGGCGAAGTTGGAAGCGTTTCGGCAAGGCTCGAAGGCGAAGTTTCCATCAGGTACAGTTCGTATGTTTCATGTTTTTTCAGTGCTGTAAGAAGCTCGGAGACGGCGATCCACATCAACCTTCGTATTGCCGCTTTAGTTTCGATAAGTAGGCGGGTTTACTAAGGATCTGGGGTTCGCAGAAAGTAAGGGTTTTGAGTGCGGGATCGTCAGGAAATACACGACGGCGTCTTCTCCCATTGAGCCGAAAACGAAGTTTTCTTGGTATGTCACTTCTTTGTTGTGGGAAGTGTTGGTGGATGTTTTATCAGTAGGCAGGTTTACTACGTTGCTGTTCGGTGGAAGTTGAACGCGGTTTAGAGTCGGAACACAAGAAATCCTCGAGTTTCGTCGACCCTCGTTGAGAACATTCGACAGGCCGTGCAGGGGATGACTACATTCTGGCGAGCGTATAAGAGACGGTTGGAGGGGTTTCGAAAAGGTTCGAAAGCGAAGTTCCCAGCTGGTACGATTCAGATGGTGCAATGCTTTTGGGTTAAATGCGCCGAGCTCGGTAGAGGCGATCCCCATTCGCCTAATTACGCGCTTTTCGAAATGGGCTAATCTCAAACAAGTAAAACGACATCCTATTTCCCGCAAACGATGAGGGCCTTGCTGTACATTCCTTGGAGTGGAGTTTCTTTATGCTTAGGTGACAAGGGGAAGCGGATCGCTTATTGTCTAAAGACGGCAAGAATCATAAATTCTGAGGTTCAAGCTCCTTCAAATCTTCCAGTAATTACCTTCCCGCGTCTCTTTACAATGTAGGCGCATTTACAATTTGGCATGTTTACTTATCGTTACGAGACCCTCGGTTTTTGTGGTCCCTTTCCGTGTTTTCTCGTTGTTGTGAGACCGTCGGTCGGATTTGAGGTTCCTTTTTACCGCCCTCATTCCAACGTGAAATCGTTGGGAAAATTCCTAATTCGAACCAAGAATTTCCGCCAGATGTTGTGAATTTGTTTTTTGGCGAGATACAGAAAAACGATGCGAAGGGTATCGAAGAATGCCTGATTCAAACCCTGCCAAAACTTACTGAAGCGTTGTGGAAAACACCTACATTGCGGAGGTTTGGACGTATTAAAAAAGATGCGCCTTTGGTCTTTTGGAAAGGGACTCATCCCCATCTCGACTCCACCGCGAAAAGTAGAGAGTATCGAACTAAGGGATAGTGGGCGTTTTGTGTTTCGGTCCAACGATGGGAAACGTGATAAGGCGAGTGACAAGATGTTTATTGGACGGATCACCTACGACTCAAATCATACGCCAGAATATCTCACTGAGCGGACGCTCAAGCGGGCGGGGAAGTCTTTTACGTTTTCTCCTAAAGAAAAAATAGGGAGGCTTACCTCCTCAAGGGAAAAAGCCTGAGCCAATATCTAGAACTCCGCCTTTCGGACCTCAAAAAATAAGCCCAGATTGTTTTCGTCTCTGCTTCCTTCAGAAAAAAAAATAAAAAAATTGACCGATCTAGAACCCGATCTAAGATCGCGTGTGTAGGTAAGGTTGTTGCCTTATCTGACGCGATATCACGATGGTATTGCGTTTCCAGGTCGGCTCAAACGAATGGGTTGCCTGTTGTTTGACTGGCATCTGCCACCGTTCACAAGGACGTGAACGGATATTTAGAAAAGGGATTTTCATGGCTCTCGCATTACCAATAGACGGCGCATACGACGTCG
>JALSKP010000287.1 GCA_026988815.1 Myxococcales bacterium
AGGATCTTCGCGAGGAGTTACTGGTTGATCAGCGCCTGAATAACTCATACGCGACCAATTCGTCGGACTACCAGATTTAATCGCAAGCGTTAAAGCGTCCACGCCAAGTTCGTTTGCAATATGTTGATCGACTGAAATCCCACCAGCATACCCGGCATTACCTGAATTTCCGCCTCCGGGGAAAGGTCCGGGGCGAAGAAGCGTACCGGTGAGCATATGACCCATTCCGGTTTGATGACCATCACCGAGTCCATCACGGGCGGACACCATGTCCACGCCTTCGATAACAAGAATGTCGTCTTTATAAGGTTTAAAAGGCGCTAAAATATCGTTCGATTTGATCGACCAATTGTTTTCACTTCCCGTCGGACGCCAACGTTCGGGAATCGAACCGTTAGGACTGAACATAATAATGAGATTCTTGACCGGCTTTTCGGCTTCTTTGGCACTCAAAAGAGAGGGCAGAAAAGGAAGCGCGAGTGTCGATGCACCTACACCACGAATAAAATTACGTCTCGTGAATGGTTTTTTCATTGCTCGCCTCCAACTTCTAATTTTCGTCTGTATCGAAACGCATCGGTGCTTACCACCGCGATGAGCATTTCCTTTAGGTTGCCGTTTGATAAGTCCAAGGCCTGCTTCATTCCCAGAAGTGTACAGGCGTCTTCAGAACTTGTGATTCTACCGAGAGAATAAGTTAAGAATTGTTTGGTCACACAATTTCGAACGCTTTCTGAGCCCGCCATCGCTTCGGCTAACTCGCCTATGCCATCCACGTCGCCTTCTATATCAGATCCGACAACTTCTCCGAGGGAACTAAGTGGATTTCCGTGCTGGTCTTCAGTCCGAAAACGTCCTTCGCTATCGAAAGGATCAAACACTTTACCAATCCCATCGACGATGGCATGACACGTTGCGCACCCTTCATCGACGGCCGCCACACGCTTATCTGATTTGGAGCGATTTGACTCCCCATCAAAAGTCGGCAAGGGAATAAGCATATCCGGTGGAGGAGGTGTACCCAGACAAAGGAATGCATCCTTCAAAAATTTACCGCGATGAACAATAGATTGCCCGGCACCGTGTGAGGCCAAGAAACTTGGATGCCCCAAAATTCCGCGGCGTTCTGGTGGTAATTTTACCCTTTCGAGCTCGCCAGAAGCACGAACGCCGTAGAGCTCGGCCGTGCTATTACTAACGAAAGCGTAGTCGGCCGTGAGAAGTTCGTTAAGTGTTGCCTCGCCTTCCCACATCACATGGTCGATAAATTTCTGCGACTCCTTCAACAAACGACTTTGTTGAGCAGGTGTAATCCCTTCTCTTTCGATTTCTTCGATATGACTAATACCAAGCCAAGTAGACATAACACCACTAATGCGCGCTTTTCCTTTGGGCGAAGAAAGCAGACGGCGAGCATGGGCTTGAATAATATCAAGGTCATCGAGTTCGCCCGCTTCCGCTGAGGCGATAAGATCTGCGTCAGGGGTTGTTCCCGCTAAAAAATAGGACAGGCGACTTGCCAATTCATAGGGACCAAGCTTGGTTACTTCGGCATCTGGGTCCTCCCCTAGTTCAGCGCGATAAAGAAAACTTGGGGACTGAAGAAGGGCCTCAATCGTCATACGAACGGCAGTTTTTGTGCTAAATTTCTTTTCTGTTTTATCAAAAAATGCGAAGAAACCCGAAGTTTCCTGAGGCGTTAAGGGACGACGAAAAACGCGTTCGCCTAAGGCTAACGCCCATCGGGCATCACAACCGCCTCCGCAAAGGGTGTCCAGATCAACGATCGCAGTCGAGGCAATGGATTCGGCGGCACTCATGTAGCTTTCTGCAATTACAGTATCCACGGCCGAGGTCGTATTGGCCGAAAAAATACCCACAAGTTCATCGGCCGGTAAGGATTGGGCCGCAATACTGAGAGTCGGAAAAAGATCCTGCACACTATTGTTGTACTCAACGGCCGTTAGCCGACGTAGAGGCGTGGCACCGGGATTAATAAAGCGACAGACATCTACATCGGGAACGTCGCCGTTGTTGTCCTCTCGAAGAATTTTGCCATTATTATCCCCATTCTTTGTGTTTTCGCCCTTGTTTCCAAATTCTGTGTTTCCGTCTCCGAAGAGGCTCACGTTTCCCTGACAAGAACTCATCGCAACGATGAGGCTCATCACTAAAATATTTTTCTTCACATTAAACTCCTCTGATCCTTCTTAGGCGAAGAAAAGGTATGTTGTATTTTTTGATTCAAAACTATTGTAGCGTCCAAAATCACTTTTTCCACCCTTCGTTCGATCAAACTGAAAATTCTCATTTACTATCTTAAAATTCAGATGACCTTTCAAAACAATACTTTTTGAATCAACAGGATGATCTGGAGCGCTCGTCTTAGCTATGTGGATTAGACCTTACGGGATTTACGGCGGATACGGATGGCGAAGAATCCGAAGAGCAAGAAAAGCAAAGAGGAAGGTGCTTGGCGTGTGGTTGAACAGCCGTCAGATTTCGCGCTTACGAGTTCAGGCGATTCTTCTTCATCGTCGCTCGTTCCATCAGCGTTGGTACCTTTTCCATCGCTCTCCCCATCGCTTCCCATTGCGCCTTCTTCTGGTATTTTAACGACGGGCTCCATTCCTGGAGGACATCCGGTTGCATAACGAGGCGCGGCATCATCGGGACATCCATCACAGGCGTCACCAAGTCCGTCACCATCGCTATCTTCCTGACCGGGATCGGCGATACTGATACAGACGTCATCTTTGTTATTGACGCCATCACCATCGGAATCCATTTTTGCGGCAAAGGCGAGCTTTTCTTCGTCGGTTGGTTCCGACTTAGGAAGAGGTGGAAGTTTCTTAAAACGATCACCGGCGCTAGGCCTGAAATCGAGAACAATGTGTTCCCAGTCGTTTTGGCTGGTAAGAATGGAAATTTCGGTATCGCCTGAACAATTTCCAAAATCAACCATAGAAATATTTTCCTCGACCGTTCCACTTTCAATGCCGTCGACCCCATTCCAGTCAATCTCTTGGGTTTTATCGATCGTATG
>JALSKP010000288.1 GCA_026988815.1 Myxococcales bacterium
TATACCCCAGAAGAATTTGGATTTTATGGACTCATCACGTCCATGGTAGGGACCTTTGCAGGCATCAGCGCCTTTCGTTACGGTATGGCAATTGTTCTCCCAAAGGATGAAGAGGACGGCGTAAACCTCCTCACCCTGTCCCTCATAGCGGTCGGCATTACCGGCTTACTTACCTCCCTTATTTTTATTGGAGGCGGTGATCGCATCGCCTTCTACTATAAAAAACCAGAGCTCTTAAAATGGCTATGGACGGTACCGATTCTAATCGTGTTGACAGGAACCTATGAGAGTTTACGAAATTGGTCCACGCGAGGAAAACATTTCGGAGCGATGTCAGGGATTCTCGTCGGAGCTGCTCTGGTATCGGCTTCTTCAAAAATCATCGCCGGTAGTAAAAACTACAACCATTCCGGTTTGATTGTCGGACAACTTTTGGGGCAACTTGCTGGCACAGTCTTAATGCTTGCCTTCGTTTGGAAAGTCGGAATACTAAAAAAACTCCGTCATCTTTCCTTTGAACGCATTCTAAGTTTAGCCAAAAAGTATATCGATTTCCCCCGCTATAATGTTCCTTTGACCTTGCTGAATGCATCGGCCAAAAACCTCCCCGTTTTTGGCATTGGTTTCTTTTTCTCAAATAGCGTGGTCGGCCTTTATAGTATGGCCTTTTTACTTCTAAAAGCTCCCGCTTTTCTCGTTTCAAATGCGCTTCGCCAAGTGTTCTACCAACGCGCGAGCGAAATTTTTCACGAACAAGGCGACCTCTACGGCGAAACGATGAAACTCACGAAGATCGCCTTCGCGATCGCCATTGTTCCAGCGATTGTTTTTGGTTTGTTTTCGACCCCTCTGCTTTCGACTTTTCTGGGTCCCAACTGGAAGGAGGTCGGTTTATACGCCTCCATTATCACACCCTATTTTTTAATGATGTTCGTCGCCACACCTTCGGTGGCAATATTTCCCATCATCAATATGCAGCGATGGATACTTATCTGGCAGATCTTCTCTTTCGCGGGAACGCTCATCGCCATCGCCATCGGCGGCTACCTTGGCGACCCTGTTCTGACCATAGGGCTCTTCTCAGCGGTGGGTACACTTCTTCAAATTGTCCTTATCGCCGGCATGGCCTACATCACTAAGAATCCTAAAATTTGGCAAAATAGTTACAAAAAATAAGTTTTTCTTATTTCTGAACACTCAGTTGTCGGTTTTTTTTGAGCCGATCTGTCTCAGCTTTTTTCGTTTACAAATAGACCGGAATATTCTTTATCTAAACGAACCTTAATCTGCGAAACATTGACCTAAGTTCGATGTTTAGAAAGGTAGGAGTTGAAAGTGAACAAGCGATCGAGCTTAAGCAATGCACATATTTCAGTCGATAAGAACGGATTCGCGATAGAATTCCCATCTGCAGAGACGAAGGAGCTAGCGCTTGAATTATCTCTATTAGACATGGGATTGTGCGACGAGTATTCGTTAATTCTTCCTGGACACCTACTAAAGTTTATCAAAAATAGAAACATGACTTTGCCCTCGCTTCGAGCGAAATTTTCGATTGTCCAAGACAGGTTATCTTTGAAACGAAGCCAAAACCAAATTGGAGGTCTCGCCAGTTTTATTTTGCAGATTTACAGGGACGGCCTCCTGTGAACCACATTGATTTGAAGGCAATCAAAGATGGGATGCCTTTTGAGGTGACATTCTTTTTTCAAGAATGGGAACAACCTATTTCTTCAGAAGTCGCAAAGACTCTGAAAGCGAAATAAAAAAAGGCCACGCGCTACGGCAGGGTTTGAGGCGAGGCACAACGCCCTACGGTAGGGCACGTTTGTTTGAGGCACAAGGGAAGGGAGTTTACAGAAATACCTCAGAAAATGATCCACGACGCTAACATTCGGTCGCCTTGAAGCAGGCTTGAGCTACATGCAAAGTCCTGATAAACGAGATGTCATTGGGAAGTTCATTTCCTTTTGAAAAAAATCGCTTTTGGATATCATCATGAAAAACGAAAAATCTATTGATTGGAGCGCCTGGTTTGAAGACCGCGTAGATGGCGACCTCAGAGCTTATATGAGAGGCCGTTGGATCTACAACGAGCCGATTTGGAGAGTCATTCAAGCGACCTTTCCCAAAGGCGCACGAATCCTTGAAGCCGGAAGTGGAACGGGCACCTATTCAATTTCACTATCCTTGATGGGATATGACGTCACCGGAATCGATATCGATCCGGCGATGGTAAAACTCTCCAATGGCATCGCAAAAGATCTTGGCGCCGATAATGTACGCTTCAAAGAAGGCAGTATCTTTGACCTCGAAGAGGAGTACGGCAAATACGACCTTGTCTATTCTGTTGGTGTTTTGGAACACTTTGAAGATCACGAAGTCGTGGATACCTTAGAAAAACAAGCACGATGTGCACCTCATGTCTTGAGCGTCGTCCCCTCTATCTTGGTGTGGGAACGTGAACATGAAGCCTTTGATGGTAAATTTTTCCCTTACCGCATCGGTCGATTGAGAAAGCGAGTAAAAGAATCGGGCATGAAGGTCGAGCAAGAATTTGGCTTTTCCACGGGTACCAAACTGGGACGCGCTGCCGAAGTTCTCCTTCCTCCGATCGTCCAACCTTACGTTATCAAACACGTGAGCGCGACTTTAGGTATTCTTTCAAAGTCCAAAACCTTTACGAATTAAAGACCAATATTCAGGACTGAGCCGAATCGTCGCTCGTCTCTGAACCTTTTCATTGTAGTAAAACGACATACTATCGCTATTCCTTGCCTATTATGGGAAGCTTCACAAGTGCAAGGTTCGTTTGAGTGGGATTATTTTCGGCGGGTTAAATGAAAAGAGGTTTCTTCTTTGGAGTGAAGAGAAATCCCCTCTACCTCTGGTGTTATCCCCCGTCTGATTGGCGATCATGTTTAGTGGGGATTTATGTTTGAGGCACCGCAATTTTGTCCGGTTATAACTGTAGACAAAATCTAACACATATGTGTTCCGCTGCTCATGTGTTTCGAAACG
>JALSKP010000289.1 GCA_026988815.1 Myxococcales bacterium
TTTAAGGCAGATCTTTTGGATGCAGTTCAAGACTTGTGAGGTTTGGAACTTTCCCCTTTAAAGTTGGAGGGCGATTAAATACCCTCGAAATCGATAAGCAGTTTACCTTTTCATCTAATCACAATATAGGAGTCGATATGGATCAACAATCTCAATTAAGTGTAAATGACTTCCAGTTTGGATTGGCGCTGATAGAGAATGAGGTTTTAGAACGCGCAGAATTAATTAGCGAAATCGCATTGATGAAACCAGAGAGCACCTTGATCGAACATTTAGTCGATCGGAAGATCCTTAGCCGATATGATGCGGATAGGATTGCACAAAATTTTGGTAATTTCGGTGGAGCGCAAACCCTACTCATGAAAACCTTAAATGATGAGCTGTCTGGATTCGATACCAAGAAGCTCGCTACAATTCAATTGGAGATGGAGACAGAAGATAGCGGTGATCAGAGATTTGAATTTATCAAAGTTTTGGGTAGAGGCGGGATGGGGGAAGTTATTGAAGTACATGACGATATCTTACAGAGAAAGGTCGCCTTAAAACGTGTCCGCGTCGATAAAATGATGCAGGAGAACGAAGAAAAACTTCTCATTGAGGCTCAAGTTACGGGCATGCTTGAGCACCCAAGCATCGTTCCAATTTACGATCTTCGGACAGATAAAAATGGTAAACCATTTTACGTTATGCGAATCGTAGAAGAAAAGAGTCTAAAAGGGATTTTAGAAGAAATGCGCGGGAATCAAAATTCGACCTATTCGCTTACTCAGCTTGTTTCCATTCTTCGACAAGTCGCACTCGCCATACAATTTGCTCATAACGCGGGTGTCATCCATCGAGACCTTAAACCTGGGAATATCCTAATAGGAAAATATGGGGAGGTTTATATTATCGATTGGGGAGTCGCGCTAATTTTTGATCACCGGGAAAGAAAAAAATCCGTCGAAAAATCGATTGTAGGATCGCCGATCTATTTATCTCCAGAACAAGCACGGGGGGATTCTAATCTAGCCGACTTTCGCACCGACGTTTATGCGCTAGGTAATCTGCTTTATGAAATTTTATGTCTCCAACCCCCATTTCGATCGAATAGTTTTACTACCCTGCTTTATGATATCGTTTTTAAGAAGCCTATCCTTCCGTCAAAGAGAACCGTTAAATTGGTTCCCGAAGCGCTAGAACAAATCGCGATGAGAGCCTTGAGAAAGGAACCCAACCAAAGATTTCAACTTGCAGAAGAGTTTGCCGAGGAGTTGGAGTTTTTTCTCGAAGGAATCAAAGAAAGAGAAAAAAAGCGAGATCAAGCAGAAGTTGCCGTTCATTTAGGCGTAAAACTCGAAGCAGAATATCGACAATCTCTTGCCGAAAGAATCGAACTTGTACAGACCCTCTCTTATCTAAAAAAGGAAAAGCGAATAAGAGAAGATTATTGGACTAAAATTGATCGCGTCGAGTTTCTGGACAATGAAACCCAGCGCTTATTTAATGCAGCCATACAACATTATTCCCAAGCGTTAATAGACAACCCAGCCCATGAAATCGCCTTTGAAAAACTCGGCGCTTTGTACTGGGAACGATTCAGAGAATGTGAACGAATCGGCGACCGAGCGAATGCCGCATTTTTTGAATCTTTAGTTCGTCAGTTCAACGATGGCCGATACGATAGACTTCTTGAGGGGAAGGGCGCGGTGAGGCTAGGGGGCGATTTCGGGCTTTACGAGGTTATTATCGGTAAGTTTATACAAAAAAATGGGACCTTGATTGCGCAGGAAAGGAAAAAATTAAACTCTCCCGAACTTTCCCTTCTATACGGATCCTACCTTCTGGAAATCTCAGGTTTCGGTAACGAAATTTGCATTCCTTTTGTTCTTGATCGTCAAGAAGAGCTGGAAATATCTCTTCCAGATTTAAGATCTATTAACCTGCCTCCTGATTTTGTTTATGTGCATTCGGGCGAATTTTTAATGTGGAGCGCTAAGGAAGAAAAGGCGGTCCTTCATTCGTTTGCAATACAAAAATATCCGGTAACTGTTCGTCAATATTTGGAATTTATAAACGATATAAACGATCCAATTGCCCATCTCCCTAACACGAGCGATGCGGACTATTTTATCTTAATTGACGATCGCTACCAGCTCCCCGATGCGGATCGTCAAGGCGACGTTTGGGAACTGCAGTGGCCTATGATCTCGATAAACTATTATGATGCGCTGGCTTTCTGTGAATGGAAGTCGAAAAAGGACGGTCGCAGTTACGGACTCCCCACCTTAGCGCAGTGGATGAAAGCTGCCCGAGGTGTTGATGGAAGAACCTTTCCCTGGGGGTGGCATTTTAGTTCAGACTTTTGTCAGATGCGTGACTCAAACAGCCAGACGAGCACCCCTTCGATTGTCGGTGAAAGAACCACCGATAAATCTCCTTATGGTGTTTTTGACATGTGCGCAAATGTTGCTGAATGGACAAAGACCACCGACCTCAGTGGGCAGCGACGTTTACTTGGTGGGGCCTCCTATAATTCCTTTGAAGAATTGTGCGATCTAAATTTCGTATTTTCGAGCGATGATTCTTATAAATTCGGGCACTATGGATTTCGCCTTGTTTTAGAGTTGATGTGACCCCACTTAGTAGACGTTTTTATATTAAACTGCGATAAGGTGGTCCGCCGATTTTCGCTGCACTGTTGGGCAAGATGAAGGAATCCTGGTTTTGAGTTTTTGGGGCCTCATTTGGATCCTTACTATAGAATTCACAATACCAGAGAAGAATAAGATCTATTCTTTTTTGTAGACAACAATCGGACCACGATCGGGGACAGCGTCGACCAGCGCATAAGTGCTTCCATTGTGGTTCAAGATTGTTGAGGCGAGTTGTTGTCCCGATTGTCGGGATTGTACATCGGTCCATCCAGCGGGGAGTTTTATCTTCACACTGAGCGGATAGTCGAAGGGGTCGTCTTTCATTTCATCAGACAGCGAGAAGCGGATTGTCGCGTCCTCCACTGAGTGAAAG
>JALSKP010000290.1 GCA_026988815.1 Myxococcales bacterium
GCTTTGCTTTCGCTATAGACCCCATCCACGACGGCGACCGTCGGAATGTCGCAGTTTTTCGCGCTCCATCTCGTATTTCTGCATGGCGTATATGCATTTCGAAAATAGGAAACTCCAGCCGGAAGAACACCTTTTTGACGAATCAAAGGTGTGGCATTTTTCGGTTTGGGAATATCACCCGTTTCGATAATCAAGCGCGCGAGTTTTGTTTCTCCGAGCATTTTCTCTAGTTCATCAAGTTTCACCGGAGATGATAAGTTTTCGATTTCCTTAAAAGTAGCCGGAAAAATCGCAACAAAAGAGGACACATCGCAGCGTACATCTGAGCCGTCCGCATCAGCGGTGGTTTCACATTTTAACTTGGGTTCACTTTTCCTTAAGGTCGCGAAATCCATACCCACTTTAACGCCCTTTGAGATGGATAATTGGTCTCCCAGAATACGAAGGAAAACGCCTTCCTCTGAATCGGAGAGAATCATTTGCGTTTTATCCTTTGAATCAAAGTGATAATCCGCGTCGTAGGCTCCACCGATATACCTGACCGAAAACCCCATTTTCTTGGCGATTAATCCTGGGTTTCTTAAATCGTTTTTCTGAATCGTCGCTCCCTCAAGGTTTTTCAGGAAAAAGACCTCCTCTTTTTTATTCGGCGAGGACGATTTTTTTTCGGGTGTGGCATTTGATTCTTTTTGCGGAGAAATATTTTTCTCCTCTTTTGAAGATTCTGTTTTGCAACCCAGAAACGAGAGGGCGATTAGGAGAATGAAGGGGAATTTAGTCATGGGAAATCTCAAGTGAAAACGTAGGGTGCATTTCCTGCACCGATAAACACGGACATCACGATAACGTAGGGGAGGTGTGTGCACCAATAAAAAAACGAGTGTGCTGTACGCTCGATAAAAGCGATAAACACTACTTAAATACATAAGAAAGGGTAGTTTCGGCATTGTTTGGGATTGTTTTGGACATTGTTCCTCCTGTCTTGTTCGGACTTGGCGTGAATGGATCAGCCGAGCTTACAATAGGAATAGCTATGAAAAGACAATTTGTATTTCTCGCGGCAGTATTAATTCTATCAGGCTGTACATCATTTGTTCTAAGGACGGTCGTGGGTACCGTCGACCCTTACTTCCACGGCGAAGGTATCGATGGGACACAATTCGAGAAAGTGAGTGAAAAAGTCTATACCTTTCGGTGGAATTGGTACCGCAACATCATTATCCGAAGCGATGATGGCTTGGTGATTATTGATCCCGTGAATAAAAAAATGGCCAAGGCGTTGAAGAAGGAATTGGACAAACATTTTCCTGGAGAAAAAGTAAACACGCTTATCTATTCCCGTTATCATTTAGACCACACCAGCGGCGGAGGAGAGCTCAATCCATCACACGTTATTGCGCATGAGAAGAGTCGTTTTTACTGGGATAATATCGAGCATATAAGGAGGTTCTGGAGCCGACGCGATACATCAGTGGAGACACGCAACTGACCATTGGCGACGTTTGGCTCGCCTGGCGGTGAAGAGCGCGGGGTCACATGGGGATGATCAGATGAAGGCTTACTTTGATGCGCTTTATGAGCCGATGGAAGAAAAATACGGCGATTGGCACGGTTTTAACGATATGTTTGTGTTGAATATTGTCCGCGATGTGGTCGGGGAAGCGTTGGGGTTCTAAAACAGATTAGGATGTAAGGTTACTATTCTAGATTTTTAGTCTCAAAAAGTACCTCGAATTTTGGTTCCACAAAAATCGTTAATATCCTGTTCGATAAGAGCCGGGTTTCCGCACGGATCAATTGCTCCGTACTCTTTCTGAACAATACTAGTCTCCGATTGTACAGTGCAAGTGCAGATATAATTATTGTCCGATTCGAGTTTACACGCCACTTCTGCGAACACGGTATTTTCTCCCATAATCCCCCAGCTGTAAAAACAACTCTCTCTGCTTTCCGAAGACTCAAACAGCTTAGCGTCGTCGGCAGATTCGCACCGGCCCTGGGAGCAGGCTTGGGATTCATCGCAGTCGTCTCCAAAACGACAAAAATCAGCCGTTGAATTATTAGTATAGAAGCCGTTATTTATTCCATTGTTGGTATAGTAACCGTTGTTACTACCGTAATATCCGTTGTTCGTACCGTAGTAGCCGTTGTTGGTATCAGAGCCGTTGTTGGTATAATACTGGCCGTTGTTTGGGGTGGTGCCGTTGTTACTTGGTTGGAAGTCGACTTTACCGATACACACATTTCGAACGCATTGGCGACCAAATCGGCAATCGGAATCGTCCTGACATCCACTTTCATTTGAGGCTGGATCGCAGGAAGAAAATAACAAAAGAATTGCGGGAAAAAAGAAAAATAACTTCACGATTGCTCCTTCTAAGAATGGTGGAAGACTCGTTGAAAATCATTTATTTATCAACCGAAAGCTGTGAAAAAAAGAGCCCAATTCCCTCTGTAAATCGAGGCGGCTTTGAGACTTGATAGCGTCAAAATTGGGTTCATTTCCGGTTTTGATAGTTATAAGCAAGACTCATTACAAAATCTTTTCCCGCAGTGTGGCAGAAGATACAGCCAGGTGCGGATGGGGTATCAACACTAAACGCATTGTTCTCAAGAAAATATTCCGTATAGGTCCACGTTAGGCGACCTTTGTTTTCACGTTTTTCTAGCATCGATACGCCACGGAGAGTGGCGTTGTCTTTTTCGTACATCTCGCGAATCGCCACCGCACCTTCAAAAAAATCCTCCTCGCCTTCCAGATTTTCAACAAAAATGTCATTTCCAAAAAGTCGACGTGGCGCGCCATTGTCCCCAATCACGACCTCTTTCTCGCCGGACCAATCTCGGTACATCCCCTTTGACAACCAGAGACGAAGTTCTTTTCGATCACTTGGCGGCTGGGCTTGTGGTTCGGTAAACGCGCATCCGCAGAGAACCAAGAATATCAAATAGAAATAGTTCAAAGATGGGCGCCCGAGGCAATCCAGTCGTAAACAAGTTT
>JALSKP010000291.1 GCA_026988815.1 Myxococcales bacterium
AGGGTTTCCTGCATCGCCGGATTTGAAGCCGCGTTGGCGGCCGTAATACCAGGCACACCTACGAGATGAATGTTAAGATCGATAATCGTACCCGGCGTACTTTCTTCGACCTGATAAAAACAGGTTTCGTCCGAGGCCGTTCTAAGATTGTAAACATGCATGCCAGATTGGAGTTGTGAGATGAACTGCGGAATAGCCGGAACCACCGTCGGATTCATGCCACCATACAATTGTGCGCCCACACCCTGGAAGTTATTTTGTCCGCGAAAATCAAAAGGCGCATTGTCGGGAAGGTCAATTGAGACAGGCTGCAAATCTCGCCCGTCCAAATTGAGCGGCGTTATCTGATAAGCAGACGTACTTTCGGCTATCGTATAAGGATAGTTGAGAACCCCGTTAGCGTTGGGCGCGACGCAAGTCAGGTCGAAAGGAAGGTTATTAATGACGACTGGATCAATTGGCGTCGCAGGATCTGGAACGCAAAGCCCTTCACGTCGGCTGATCGGTTGGCAAACATAGTCCTCGCGACACTCCTCGTTACTGGTACAGATACGAACGCAGAAGTTTCCATCTTGTTGTTGAAAACAACGGTTGTTTAAATCTTCGGGACCGCGTGCGCAATCTTCGAAAGTTTGGCACCCCATGGTTGTACAATATCCGCCCGGCCAATCAGTGACACACGTACCACCCGCGCAATCATTGTCTTGCCTACATCCGTCACCGTCGGGAGTTCCCTCTGCAATTCGCTCGCCGGGTAAACACACATTTTCGTTGGTGCAGATATATCCCGAGCGGCAATCTCCGTCGGACGAACAGTCCACCGCACAAAGATCGTCGCCCTCAAAATTCACACAGGTTCCGCCAAACTCGCAATTATCATCGCAGGCGATTTCGCTGCAATAACCGTCTGGAAAATTGGCAAAACAAGTTCCGCCCAGGCAGGTGTCCCCTTCGTCACAGGGAGCACCGTTTTCGTCCCCCGGAGGAAATCCGAAGTCAGGCTTTTCTTCTGGGACATCTTCGAATCCACCCGCGTCAGCCTTGTTGTTTGTGGGCTCTTGCTCCAACATTGTTGAACCCAAAGACCAAGGTTTTGATGTATCATTTGAGTTTGAGGAATCCCCGCAACTCAATGCGAGGCTTAAAAGGGAAAGGAAGGTGAGTTTTTTCATAGAAGTTCCAAATCTGTAAAACAATGTGGGAGCTATCCCACATTCCCACGCAAGTGTGGCTGGCCGAGAGAGTAGCGAGCCACGCGCATTGATCCAATAGATTATTTCGTTCCCATTGGTCAGAAATAGTGAACAATATTATTTGCTTTTGCTTTATTCTTCAAAAAAACGCAGCAATCATTGCGTATTTTCCAAGGAAGAAAGCCCGAGCTTGAAGTCCAGATTGCGCTTCGCCACGGGTGTCTACGTGGTCCCTTTCCACGGTTCCAAACCAACATGATGATCCCTACGATTCAATGACCCTACAATGGCTCACGGGCGACCAAAGAGTCGCCCTAAAATTCAATGGTCCCCCTAGAATAAGGGAACGGGGATTCATGCCTTTCCTTAAGGCTGGGCAATTTTTTCAATCGATATCAGGCTATCGTTCGTACGCGAATAGACCCCAATCCAAAGTTCGGTGGAGCCTGGAAAGACGATGTCGGGATGCGCCATGATGCGATGTGTTTTGAGATCATAACGATCGCTTTCTTCAAGCTCTACGATATCGGCCGAGTCCACGTTGAGCAACGCACTCGTTCTTGGTACGCCGCCCTTGCTAAGAATATCTGCTTCGTTGGCACGGTAATGTCGGATAATAAAGGAACGAAAATCTCGGGCAAAGGTTTGAACCAAGGGGTGAGTTGGAAGGGGGCCGCAGGCCAATTCTTCTTTCACATTTCCGGCGCGATCACATTCTGCGGCTGGCCAAACATCAGTGCCATCTCCCTTCGTTAGACCAAGTCCCTTGACGCGAAGCCCGATATTAATCTCGCGCTCATAACGACGACCGCTCATCGTTTCCATGTTGAGAAACAAGCCGTCAGAATAAGGCGAGGCGGCGGAGGTCAAATATCCTGAAGGAAAGTCGAGATAGAATTTTCGTGGATTGAGTTTCGTACTTTCGGGTTCGGAGTCATCGTCATTCCAGCCCTCTAACCACCTCGCATCTTTTCTGGTCGTGACGGTGGCACGGAAAACAGGCGCGCCATTATTTGAGATCAAACGCACACGTCGATAGGGGTAAATATAGGAGGAACCTTTACCTTTATCGAAGGTGGGCTCCATTTCCAAACGCAGGGTATGGGTTCCCGCGCTCGTTTTGACTTTCAAAAATACGTCGTGAATAAGCGCATCTTGAAAACTATCCCAATCAAGTCTGAGTTCAAATTTACGTTTACTCAACTGAATAAGGTCAAGATCTTTTTCGTGGGTTTGTGCCGACATCGATTCGATATTACGACTAAATCGTCCAAAAATGCGCCAGGATTCCTGGACACTTGTGGGCATGAGAATTTGTGGTTTAATCCAGGTACTCAATCCTTGATTCCTTAAACGAACTTCCCCTGCTCTGTCGGCACGCTCGCCGTCAACCTGCACCTCAACGCTATCTGAGGGATCATCAACCTCCCCCACGCAACCCAAAACACTTAGAACAAAAAGAAAATATAGAAATTTCATCGTACCTCCCCGGTAGAACGATCTGAGAAAATCTCAAACCTGAATCGCTCGCGTTATAGGAAATACTGAGCCAAAAAGCAACGTTTTGGTAAAATCAATTGCTACTTCGAACACGATAAATCGCTACCTCGAATACGGAGTCACCGCCATCACAGTTCGACTTTTTTAAGAAATCAGATACGTCTGTTGCTGCCATTCTCCGCGCGCGCTCTTGTTCTTCAGCATATGATTTCTCTTTAGCATTTTTGGACAATTCTAGGATTTCTACCGCTTCATTGTCTTTTGGCAGGTCATGGAGGATTAGCTCACCATATTGGATGGCGTTAACA
>JALSKP010000292.1 GCA_026988815.1 Myxococcales bacterium
ATAGACTTTTTTGGGACGCCTCATCAAGGCCGCTTTGAAAGCAAACGAGGGCGTAGGCCAACTCCCGTTCAGCGTCACGAAGTTCTCCGCTTTCGGGTCTAGACGACGATGACATTTCAGCCTTCTGGGAGTCACCCAAAACCCAATCTGGAATTGGCTTATTCATAGGACCTCGTTTTCAAATCAGCCTCATACGCTTTCAAAGAATCGTAATCGATTTTACCAACATGAAAGCCATAATGCTTTTCCTCAATTTGTCCAGGTTGAGCGGGGACATATCCACGTAGAAAACAGTAGAGAAATCCGCCAATTCTTGCGTCGTAACCTTGAGCATCTCGAATGCCAAAAATTCGGGTTAAAGCAAAACTGTAGAGTTTGGCTTGGGTCTGATAATTTTTTTCTACATGTCTTTCTATCGTATCTTTATCGTAGGATTCCAAGAGATCTGACTTCCAATCCGCGAAGTAAATTTTACCATTGTATTCAAAGATGAGATCGACAAATCCCTTAAAAAATCCTGTGTTGATTTCAAGGTCTTCCTTAAAAACCTTAGACACCGGTAGTCCGTTTTCAGGATGTCCAATTTCAGGAATAGGGATGTAAAACTCAACTTCTCGTCTTTCGCGCTCGGCACTCGCCAGGTTCGCCATTCTTTGACCGCAAGGAAGAGTAAAAGGCGTTTTTATAGCACCCCAAATCAGATCCATTGCTCGACCCTTGTGTTCATCAAGGATATTATATTTTGCCATCCTATGATCAAAAAGTGCGTTGACTTGTGGATTCTCTTCCCACTCAAGTCGCGGCTGTTGGGCCAGTGCGGCCAGGTCTATGTGTTCCAGAAGTTCATGAAGAAAGAGCCCTGTACTGATGCCGCTCGGGAGATCATTGTTAACGGTCACCAGGGTTGCGACTTCTCCTTTGAAGATTGCCGCTTCATAATTTCCGCCTTTCATTCTTGAGTAAGAGGTAAGGATTAAGGGCTCGGGTCGAAAAGAAGAAACGTCTACAATGTGCGGAGCCGAAAGTTCTTCAAGAGGTCCAAGATCGCTAAGTAAGGGACGTTGAGGAAGGGGCCTTAGCCACTCTGTATCCCGAGCTTGAGAAATTGAAAAAAGAGGTTCGCAGAGACGACTTTGTTTTTCGATTTCGTGAAGGCGGGTGTTTAGGATTTTATATCGACCGCGTAGATTTTTGTATAAGGCTTTACCATTTTCTTTAATAATGTAGGGGAGATAAAGTTTGAGACGCGCTCGAGTCATGGCAACATAAAGAAGGCGTTCAGCTTCTCCGCGATCCTGTTCGTCTAAGATTTTCTTTGCTTGCCGACTCCTCGCCGGTCCAAAATATTGCAATCGCTTGCCTTGATGATGAACAAAGCGCACACGCTTAGCGGGCGCGAAAAAAGAAAAGCCACCATAGATAAACACAACGTCGGCTTCCAAACCTTTGCTGGAATGGATGGTCATAATTTGAACAGCGTTCTTGTTTGAATCCTGTCTTTGGATATTTCGATCGTCTTTTTTGGAAAGTGTTCTTTGAGAAATAAACCCTTCCAAACGTAGAACGAGCTCACTCAAATTAAGATGGTGTTTGCGCCCCTCATCCAGGAGAATCTCAAGAATATGGCGATAGTTGGTGATTCGACGCGTATTTGCTCCATCGAATAGTTCACGTCTAGATACGCCAGAATCCTCGATAATCGAATGGAAAAGAGCCTCGTAATCGCCCTTCTCCGCAAGCTGATGCCAACCCGATAAGGTTCGCACAAAGTGATGACTCTCGTCTACATTTTCATAGGTTTTTAGCTGCTGCCAAGGTATTCCAAAAAACGGTGTCGCAAACGCGGGCAAGCGATGGCGGCTCTCAAAAGGTGAGTCGATAGCGACCAACATGCGCAGAAGGTGTTCCGCTTCTTGGCTCTGGAAGAGACCAACTTGTTTGTAAAAGGAGTGTGTGATGCCTTTCTTTTCTAATTCCCCACCAATAAAACGCGCCTCATCATTTGAATAGGTTAGAATGAAAATATCCGATGCGCCGACCGTCGTTTTCCCGACCTTACCTTCAACAGAAATTGGATCTTCTATGAGTTTACTAATCTCAGAACACATCCATCGGGCTAAAATACGTTTTAATGCGTAAGCATCGATCGTTGAATCACTCGTCGGTTGAATGAGCTCAATGGGGACAATATCCTTCCCGGATTGGGTTGCTTTAAAATCGAGATTTCCACATGACACGGGATGGCTATAGTTGATTGCGCCACGAAAAAAAGGAGGATCGCAGTCTTGGTCCAAAATGAGATTGTAAGCGGCTATCATTGTTTCGGTGGAACGGAAATTGGTGACCAGAGGAATCGGTGGACCGCTTTTTTGGGAAATCGTTTTTTGGGCGGAGAGATAGGTTTGCACATCCGCGCCTCGGAAGGCATAAATCGATTGTTTGGGGTCGCCGATTAACAAGAGTGGATTTGCTCGGCAAGAGGTCGTCTGCGCACTATCGACGAAGATACGTTTGAAAATTTCCCATTGTTTAGAGTCCGTATCTTGAAATTCATCAATCAGACCAAAGCGAAATTTTGCTCTCAGAAATCGAAGGAGAAGGGCACTGTTTTCCCCGTGAAGAGCGGCATGCACGCTATCGAGCATATCGTGGAAATCAAAAACCCCCTTTCGTTTTTCTTCCTTAATGTAGGCTCGGACGACCTTTGAGAAGAGATGTAGTATCGCCGTCTCTAAGGGGATTGTTTGGAGAAAAAGCGAGCGAACAGGTGAGGTAGCAAGGTTTTCAAAACTTTCTAAACTGGCAACATTATTGTTTTTCGCACTACCACGCATTGCGCCAAGTTCAGCGTCTGCTTCGAGTAAATAAGTGGCCACACAACGATGGTTCGCGTAGGCGTTAACGCAATGTCGTAAACCCTCAGCGTTTTTATTGAGTGGCCAGCTTTGTTGGGCAATGAAAGTATCGAAGGTCTGGGGCGCCTCGATAACCTGTCCAGTG
>JALSKP010000293.1 GCA_026988815.1 Myxococcales bacterium
GATCTCTTGAATTTTGTTTTTCCAAAAGGTGGAAACCTTGACCTTGTCCAATTCCGCTTCAAGGGTGGACGAGGTGAGCTCGCCTTTGAGAAAACGATAGTAGATATTGTAGACCACATAATCGGCTTCTGAATCGTCACCCATTAAAATCTCAGGCGAAGTGTTGGGGACCATTGTTCGAAGCTTTAAGAGCCAGAATAATTTGTAACCCACTTGTTCTTTTAGGTCGGGAAGGAGATCTCCCCAACTCAAACCGAGAATGTTTTTCTTCGAAATATCTTTAAGCGGTTTTAAAACCAATCCATCTTGCTCGACGCGATCGATCACCATTTTGCCTTCTAAAACACGTTTAAAAAACTTTGGACTTCCGCTGAGGAAAGTGATGGGGACCTCGTCATCTCCACGCAATGATTGGTAGAGGGTGGGCATACCGACGAGCGCATTCTTCTCATCAGAGCTTTGCTTCAAAAGTTTCAGGATTGCGCTGGTGCTATGAAAGTCGGTTGATAAATAGGTCAAATCTACATCCGAACGTACGATAACTTTTTCTCGTAGATCGTCTAAAAGCAAGGTTTTTGTTTCGCCTGCTTTTTCGTTATCCACATAAACGGTGACGAGATAACGGCCGGGTTGGAGACCCAGCGCACTGATATCGAAGACATCGTCGAAATACCCTTCGTCATTTGTTTTCCGCTTGCCCAGAGAATGTTCTTTATTGTCGCGATCGAGAATACGAACCTCAAACGCCTGATTTTTCATTTCATCTTGAGAAATTTGACCGAGTGCAGAAGTCGGTGCGCCAATATCTTCGACATCTTCCTCTACTAGGCGGCCACGTAGCCACACACGATCTTCGATTGAGGTTGAAAAATAGAGATCAGCAAAGGGAACATCATCGCCAAAGAAATCGCCTTTGCCCCCGGAGGGGCGTTGGGTGTCGGGGATGGAAGAGGAGGGTTGGGTTGCAGAGCCACACGAAAACGCGCATGACAATAGAACAGGAATCCAGAAATTGGACATAAAACACCACATACAAGAGACCGGGGACGAATATCATATAAAGATTTTGAGGTCAATTTTGGGAAAAGTTGATAGTAGAAGGTTGATTTTATTCGAAATATCGAAAAATGGATCGGATTTGTGTGGAATGGAAATTCTTCCAGATGCCTCAAAGGCTTCAAAAACGCCGTTTTTATGGTGTTTTGAGCGAAAATAGCGAAACAAGGTAGGCTTTTTTGGCCCTTCTATTGACATAAAGGGCCCGATTCCTATAATCCCGCGGCTTCAGACCTAAAAATGTATTTAGGTTTGAAAATTAGAATTCGAACGACGGATGATTAGGATACACGATGCCGACTATTAACCAGCTGATCCGAAAGGGTCGCAAAATGCAAAAATCGAAGACAGATGCACCTGCTCTAAAAGGTTCACCTCAAAAGCGTGGCGTTTGTACGCGCGTTTATACGACAACCCCGAAGAAGCCGAACTCTGCTCTTAGAAAAGTTGCACGTGTTCGTCTTACCAACGGAATGGAAGTGACAAGCTACATTCCTGGAGAGGGACATAACCTACAGGAACACAGTGTTGTTCTTATTCGTGGAGGTCGTGTTAAAGATCTTCCCGGTGTTCGTTATCATATCGTTCGTGGAACTTTGGATGCTGTCGGCGTTGCCGATCGTCGTAAGAGCCGCAGTAAATACGGAACAAAGAAACCCCGCTAAATTGCGGTTTAGGAGAATAAGATGCCAAGACGTAGAGAAATACAAAAGCGGATTCCGCTTCCAGATCCAAAGTACAAAGATGTTCTTTTAGCGCAATTCATCAACGTGATGATGGTCGACGGAAAGAAATCAATTGCTGAAAAGATTATGTATACCACATTAGATGCGATCGAAGCGAAAACAAGCGAAGAGCCTCTTCGCGTTTTCAAGAAAGCAATCGAAAATTGTCGACCTCAGGTGGAAGTGAAATCTCGCCGAGTTGGCGGATCAAACTATCAGGTTCCAGTTGAAGTACGCGCAGAACGTCGCGATGCTTTGGCATTCAGATGGTTGATTCAATTTGCACGTAAGAGATCTGAGAACACAATGACCGAACGTTTGACGGCAGAAATTTTAGATGCCTCAAACTTTCGTGGTGCGGCGATCAGAAAGCGCGAAGAAGTACATAGAATGGCCGAAGCTAACAAAGCTTTTGCTCATTACCGCTGGTAAAAAAGGATTTAAAGATGGCACGTACAACCCCACTTAATCGGGTTCGAAATATTGGAATTATGGCGCACATTGATGCTGGCAAAACCACCACCACTGAGCGAATTCTGTTTTATACCGGAAAATCACACAAGATTGGTGAGGTTCATGACGGCGCTGCCGAAATGGACTGGATGGTTCAGGAACAAGAACGCGGTATTACAATTACTTCCGCTGCAACCACATGCATGTGGGGCTGGAATAAAAAAAATTATCGAATCAATATTATCGATACTCCTGGACACGTCGATTTCACAATGGAAGTTGAGCGCTCTTTACGCGTGCTTGATGGTTCTGTTGCGGTTTTCTGCGGTGTTGCTGGGGTTCAGCCACAATCGGAAACGGTCTGGCGTCAAGCCAATCGTTATCAGGTTCCACGTATTGCCTTCATTAATAAAATGGACCGTACCGGTGCTGATTTTTCAAATGCTGTCGATACGATGGTTGAGAGATTGAGCGCAAACCCCGTAAAGATGCAAATTCCAATCGGCGCCGAAGATAAATTCAAAGGCGTTGTGGATATCTTGACGAAGAAAGGATTCGTTTGGGAAAACGAAGACATGGGCGCGGCATACGATATTATTGACGTTCCTGGAGACCTCGTCGATGAAGTAGAAATCCTTCACATGGAAATGATGGAAGCCGCCGCCGAAGCAAATGATGTCCTCATGGAAAAGTTCCTTGAAGAAGGCACTTTATCGCATGACGAAATCGTTCAAGGTATTCGAGAGCGTACACTCGCCATCGAG
>JALSKP010000294.1 GCA_026988815.1 Myxococcales bacterium
CCGGTCCGCGGGAATAGAACTCAGAAAACCATCCGAGCCAAATAATCGAAGCTTGAGCACCTCTGGGGACACCGAAGTTTCCTCAAGTACTCGCCGTAAAGGCACGCCTTTAAAAATCCCTGTCGCCATTTTTAATTTTTTAACACTTTGGGTGTAAGGCGCTTGAATACAACGGAGCGTTTTCACGATCGAGACCGCCTCTCCTTTATCTTCCAAGCCCTTCAATACGTCCATTTTTATCTCGGCGATTTTTTTATCTGCGCTCGATATTTCAAGCGCCCAATCGTTGGCCGAAATCCGAGGAACAAAACTAGCGTCAATCCCCATCGCACTAAAGTAAAACCAAGATCCATCATTGACGTTGGTAATAAACCGAATCTCATTCTCCCCTTCATCCTCGATCAACACGTTCTGACATCCAGGCAGAACACTCAAAAGAAGCGCGCCTGCTCCGAACTCGGAAGCCGCATGAAGGAACTCTCGTCGTGATGTTTTCTTCAATTCCCCACCTCCAAAGCAACGCCAATACTGAGCATAAAAGTGGTTTGGAGAAGTCGATTTCGACCGATAAGATCCAACATTCCTTTTCCCGAAAAATGAAATTTTTTATTCAACACGTACTCACTCTCCAAACCGAGAGAAGTGTAACTCTGCGCTCGGTTTACAAATTCGACATTATCTATTTTCTCAGGATCGGACAGCGAAAAGCGCGCATCAAGCGCCGCTGAAACACGTATATTAGGCTGCACCCAATACCCCAATTGAGCCTTCACGGGGATTTGATCCGAGTATTTCACCTTAGGACCACCACCCCTAGGGGCGCGCGATCCACTCAAGCGATATCCACTTTCAAGGAAAAGGTGAATCCCCGCTTTGAAGCGTTTTCCAAGTTGAAAAAACACACCATACACATTCACGCCCTGCCCAAGCACAGGAACGAAATCTCCAAGATCGGGCGAATAACCCGTAGGCGAGGTAATCGCCAACCCGAGTACGGCACCAACGGGCGACTTCTTCTTTGTTAAAACATATCCCGCACCAAAACGAATGTCCCCAAAACCAGAAACGCTGGCCTCGAAGGCTTCGCCAGCAAATGTGATACTTTTGAATTCGGTCTCAATAAAAAGACCGAGATCTTTGACGGGATTATACTCCAGACGAAAGTCGGTTGCGAGTTTGCCCACATCGCCTTTTCCACGTTGGATCTCAAAAGATTTTCCATCGTGATCAAATTGTTCGGATGAGGATGTCGTCGACGCCCCGACTTGAATCATGATGATCTTTGGGTCTTTTTTCCAAGACTGTGCCCATAGATTTCCACTGAATACCATCAGGTAAAAACAACTGAACAATGCCAAAGAAATACGCGTCAAACCAAACCTGCTTTAAGATGATCCAATCTCACATAAATCAACTCTTTTTTCCACGACCTTTACGATTCTTTTAGTGTGATCATTTTATGAGGTCTTTTCTTCATTGTTGGGGTGACCCTCTGTGGTCAACCCTACATCTGGCGTATTCATTGACGATCAGGGCAACCATAGTGGATCGCGCCCTACGAATTCATAAATCCCCTAGGGCGCGCCTTTATCCCAGCACGGGTTACAATTTACTTTCGAATTCCTTCTAAAATCATCACGCTTTACGATTCTTTCGTATTTGTTTTGCCACAGTGAAAGAAACGACCAAGGTCCCCGGCGCAGCGAAAAGGACAAGGAGCGGCGCCCAACCGAGCGCGGCTAGCACAAATGCCGAGAAGGCAATAAAATCGTTTTTCGTGATATATCGTGCATTGGAAAAAAGAGCAGATAGCCAAGACGCTTTTTGCGCTTCAGTAGAGGTTTCATCGTCCCAATCAAAAGCGTACAGATCGCCCCTTTTTTTTCGTATAAGAACGCTATAATATAAAGCCATCGAGAGCAGCTTTCCAAGAACAGCAATCGTCGCCAAAATTACGAAAATTTTCGGTGTTAAATATCCAATATGATAATGGGCTCGCCATGCACCGATGCCTAAACCACCATAAAAAAACAAGTCCGAGGAATCATCCGAAATTGTATCCATCCACTCGCCGAGCACCGAAAACTCCAACTTCACTCGAGCTAATTCTCCGTCAACGCCGTCGATGACACTGGCGGCTTGAAAGAAAATACACGCCAAAAAAACGGAGGCATAATCGCCCATCGCCGCAAAAATTCCAGACAAAATCCCAAGCGAAAATGTCAGGATAGAAATGATATTCGGCGAGATTCCAAAACGAGCAATACGCCGACTGATGAAGAGGCTAATATGGCGATTATGGTTTTTAGAAATCACACCATCGACATCTTTTCGACACGATTCCCAAAGGGCATCCTCGATCTTTGGCAAATCCGATTTCGCCTCAATTCGAAACGCTTCTGTCATTGGGTTCGAGAAGGAATAAATCGTTGCCCAGTCCAGGATAAGATCTGCGTCTTCGAGGTCGACTTCAACATTTCCTGCTTTTTTGATCGCCCGCTTCATTCGCGTTTCAAGCGAGATACCGGCAATTTTGTCTTGAAAACTAAGATTTTCAACGACTCGACTTTTATCAATATTTACCTTCATAGGCATCGCTCTAACACACTGCCTTGAGGATCCCAAAGCGCTTTATTTTTGTCAGCAAAACCTTGATCGCATTTCTCCGATGTTTTAAAGCCTTCCATCTATTAAAATCGGGTCGTTCATGAAAACCTCATCACTCCTACTCCCCTTTTCTCTTTTTTTCGCCTGCTCTTCGGCGAGCACTCCACCTGTGACACCAAAAGAACATCGTCCCACGGCAATCCAATGCGATAACGTCAGAACGGCCGGTAACACTCCCCAAGGTGGAGGAAATTGCTCAAGCGACGCCGATTGCACGGACGGTGATAATGGTCGCTGTAGCGAAGGACGAGGCGGTTCTTTTTGCGATTACGATACGTGCTTTTCTGATTCAGATTGCGACAAGGTGTGCTTGTGCGGTGAAGG
>JALSKP010000295.1 GCA_026988815.1 Myxococcales bacterium
GGTATCGCCTTTGATGGCGAAGGCGAAGATACTTTTGTTCATGAAATTGGACATGCTTTAGGGCGCCCTCATTCGCCTTGTGGTGGTGCGGCTGGTGCGGACCAGGGCTATCCCTACAATGGAGGAGATATTGGTTCGATCGGATATTCAATATTTTCGGGACAGTTAATTCAAGGCAACCAAGCAAAGGATTTCATGGGGTATTGTCGCCCAACGTGGGTTTCAGATTTCACTTATTCGAAAATATTTGATCGATTGAGCCAAGTTTTGGGTCGCGCGCAAAATCAGATTTCCTCGCCTCCGCGCCTTTGGAGAAGCGCAATTCTTGATATTGACGGGGAGTTGAAATGGGATGTTGATCATATTTTAAGAGGAAAGCCTCAAGGAAGACTCATCGCCGCAGACTTGATTGGTTTTGATGGGATAAAAATCGCGTCGCCAGAAGTCTTCGCTATTTCAATCGCGGATCTCGATACTACAATTTTTCTCATCGAAGATGTACTAAGAGGTCAGAAAATCGATTTAGCAGGCATCGGGACGCTTCCTCTAGGAAATAAATAGCTGATTCTTATGAAAGTAATCCTCAAGGTGTTAGTATTAATTAAAGAATAGAAAACTAAAAAGACGGATATCCATGAAGTTAATACATATATTGTTATTTTCCGCAGCGGCATCTTCTTGTAATCTTCTTGAACAAACACCTGGGACTTATCGGGAAGTCAATAATACCAATAATTCGAATAACGGAACCCTCCTACAAACGATTGGAACGACGGGAACTATTCCCGGAGAACTTGTCGAACTACCTTTTTCAAAGTGGATTGCTTCCAAGAGATCGGAGAAAGGTTTGGTTGCTCGATGGGATTTTAAGGAAAGCGACGAAGGATTTTTGGAGGACAGAAGTCCTGCGGCTAAGCTTAGTTTGGTCAGCATAGGGAATGTAGAAAAGGTATCGGATAGAAATGGAGTTCGATTTAGTGGAGGTAGATTGGTGCACGAGAAGGCTGAGTTCCTACAATCAGAAATTGTTGGGACGAGCGCATTTACGATCGAAATGTGGATACAACCCTCTGTTGATGATTTTGAGACGGGAACAATCATTACGATGAGTGGAGGTCCAGACCGGAGAAATTTTACCATTACTCAACGTGACGCTGCCGTGCACTTGAGGCTCAGGACCGATGACGCAAGTATAGAATTTGATCGTTTTAATGGCATCGATGAATTTGTCATTCCAGGCGTTTTCTCGAAGATAACCCAGCATATTGTCTTGACCTACGATGGTAATGTAGGCGAGTTCTGGGTGGACGGACTGAAAAAGGGAACAATGCCCCTGCCTGGAGGATTGAGAGAGTGGGAACCCTCCTTTGCGTTGCAATTTGGGCAGGAAATCGGCGGTTTTGATACCTGGCTCGGAGAGATCTATTACGCGGCAATCTATAATCGCGCGTTGAGCGCCGAGGAAATCAAACATCATTTTTCTCTTGGTAGCCGATCGGACCCAGAGATTGCGCAAGACACCAGCTCTATTTTTGTTGATCGGTGTGAGACCTGGCCTTTTGATCTTCTCAACACCGAAGATTTCACAGCGTTCTATAACGCCGGTTGCAGTCGTGTGTCTGGGAACGTCATCATTGAGGGGGGATCGGCGGGAGATCTCTCCTACCTCAATAAGCTTGAATACATTGGCGGAGATCTGCGCATTACCGGCTCCGATTTTAGAACCTTAGAGGGGTTGGGAAACCTCGTTAATGTTGCAGGCAGTATTAGAATAGTGAAAAATCCTAGGTTAATCGATTTTGAGGCGCTCAATGCTTTATCGAGCGTGGGTGCCGATGTGGTGGTCGTTGATAATGAGGCTTTAGAAGATCTCGACCAGTTGGAGGTTTTACTTGAGGTACCCGGTAACCTTATTGTGAAAAATAACGAGAACCTCAGCGATTTGAGCGGTTTGGGAGAGATCAAAAAAATTGGCGGAACACTCCTTCTCGATCAACTTGCTGACATTCGGGATATTGAGTATTTGCCCGCTCTGAGAGAAGTAAAAGAAATTTCGATTTCTCGAATGCCTGCCGATCAGATTATTTTTCCAAATATTAATCTTGTGGATACAATTTGGATTCGCGAGTTGGACCAACTTAAAAATTTTATGTGTCCCGCGAAAGCTAACAATTATCACTTCTATCAAAATAACAGTTTGCCTCAGCTTTCTTTTCTAGAGATTGGGGGCCAAACATCGCTCTTTATCGCACATAACCCCTCACTCCTTAGAATCGGCCTTACAAGGGTTACAAAGATGAAAGACCTCAACATTCAGAATACCCCTCTCATCGAACTTGATTTCGACGCCCTGAGGATGGTTCGGAGTTTGGAAATGGTCGGTTTGAATGATCTTCTTTCCATGGATCGCGTTTTTCCAGAATTGATTCAAGTAGGAGGTGATATTATTATTTGGAAAAATAATCAGCTGTCGACAATGGACGGAGCGTTTCCAAAATTAAGAACCTCTGGCTATTTTTCGATACGTTATAATGGAGCGCTGTTGAACGTTTCTCAAGGATTTAGCATGCTCCAAACCGTCAACGGATTTGTTGTTAAGGATAATCTATCCTTACCCCAATGTGATGTCGATATTCTATTATCACGCATTAATAATGTGGGGGTGCTTTTGGAAGGTGGAAATAGTGGTTTGAACAACTGTCGTTAATTTTACTATTTTTTTATAGTAAGTGATTTTACAAATGTCATATACTTTCCAGACTTTATTACCCATACCCAGTATACACCGATTTCTACGCTAGGCAGCGATTCGTCGGTCTTCCTAAAAAGGCGGCAACCTCATTCGATGAGTGAGGTATTCTCACACCTTATTACAACGTGTCTGATTAAAACCAGTCGGAGATCTGATCTTTTTCAAAAAAATATGGCAATATCCAGTTGAATCATCACACCATAAAAGGTGAAAAAAAGGATATTGCCATGCTTG
>JALSKP010000296.1 GCA_026988815.1 Myxococcales bacterium
TCCCTGGTTAAATAAATCTGCGAAATACTCTCACTTCTCTTTGATTCCTCACATGTGATGAAATCGCCACCAAAAACAGCATCTCCGCTTTTTGGATCATTCCAATTTGCTAAGGCTTTCCAGATATCGTAGGTTGCCAAATTCCACTCTCGGAAGGAACAACCAGAAATGTGTACTAAATGCGTATTATGAGAGTAAACAGGACGTTCAAGTTCGGTGAAATTCCCCCATAGACCTCCCGTCATGATATTGTAGGCCATCGCGACCTGGGGAATCATTAAAAACATCGCAACTATGATGACTATTCTTTTCTTCATTATAGCACCTCACAGGTATAAGGGATGCTTTCTTCTACAAGACAAACAGACTCCTCGGCGAGGTCGTCGGCCGCCATAACTTCAGTACGGAAACGGGAATCTTCCAAGGTCGTCTTTTCTTGAAAATGCCCCGATGGCGAAAAGTTGGCCAACTTATCTTCCAACAGATTGATGACCTCCGCCGCTTCCATACACCCGCTCAACTTCTTGTGCACAGAATCAGGATCCAAAGCAAAGAACACATCATCAGGATAAGATCCCTCGCCCTCATCGTCCGTTATTGCACCGGGCGGATCTAACACACTTTGATTTCCAAAATAGTAGCGAACGCCGTTGAAATAGGGACCCCAGTACTTAGGAAAGGGGGCAATGGCGCCACCCCATACGATACTATCTCCAATCGATGTAATACATTGTCCGGTATCGGACACAGGATACTCTTTTTCTTCGATCATCTTAATTCGATATACGCCTTGCTGAAAACCGGTAAAAGGGGAGTCAAACCACCCCTGCGCTCGAAGGAATAACAAATATTTTTCACTGGGGACTATTTTGGGTGCGCCTGGTATCTCTGCAAACATCGGAACCTCTTCTATCCAGGTTGATGATCCTTCTGGAAGAAAAAAGACGAGATTTGAAGGTTGAGAATGTCCCCAAATTGTTTCGGTTATTTTCATCGTTACCATTGTCTGTTCGCCGATGGCATTATTTCCAGCTTCTGTGTCAACATCTTCTGCCTCGGCGATAACCACCGAGGAGCTAGAACTAGCCATTTTTGCTAATGACATTTTCGTCATACTCAAGGCAAATACTGGATTAGCTGACAATATCATCGTCGCTGCTAAACAGGTTATAAAAGCTACATATCTCATATCTCATATCTCATATCTCAGTGTGTGAGCCCCCTTCATCGTGTGGGCTATATTGTGTCCGCGACATTAACGATTATCGAAAATGAAATCAAGGGACAATACCCCAAAATCGGCCGTGTGCGAATCCATCCCACATCGGGTATGGAACTGTCTTCCGCTGATGTGAGCAAATTGCAGCCCAGCAGAGGAGTAGTGTTAAATAGATAAGAGTGCGAAATTTCATGTGCGAAATTTACCTGAAATCAACGTCATCTACTGATGCCATATGACACCGCCCCAATTATTCAAAACCCGAACTTGTAGCGACCAGTCTGAACCAAGTTTGGTCTTGGGATGTCACCAAATTATTGGGTCCTAAAACGTGAACCTACTTTTATCTTTACGTCATTTTAGATATCTATAGGCGCAAGGTTGTGGCTTGGATGTTGGCCGATCGCGCACCCGAGGGCATAGAAAAACGCGCAAACCTTGCCATGCAATTAATCGAAGGTGCGTATGCGCAAGAGAATATCGAGCCTAAAAACCGTGTTTTGCACGGCGAGCCTTTGACCGCAAAATGCACTGCAATTATTGGCCGAATTGGGCGTGACCCGATCGACGCAAGAAACGATCCATCTCGTCTCAAACCATCCCAATCGAAGTAATTCAACAACTTAGGGAGATAGGCATTTATTCTCTTTTAACGAATTTTGACAATTTGTCAGCATAATTCCTTGTTATTCAGGAAGGGATGACAAATTGTCAAAACGAAGGTTCAATCCACCATTTATTAATTGAATAATAAGCTCGACGTTTCACAAAGATGCCAGCGAGGGTACGGCTCGCTGTTTTAGCCTTCTGAATTTTCGAAGAAGGCAAACGTGGAGGATAAGAAGTGGATTTTTTAGAAATTTTAACAAAAGCTGAGCGTCTCGGTGGTACTGCTCGTAAAGAAGCACTCACGAAAGCAATTATTAGCGCAAGAGACCATGGCTGCAAAATCACACCCGGTGGCGGAAAAGCTGGCGGCAGTCGCCAAAATAAACAACGAGAAAGTGAGGGGGAA
This sequence comes from Myxococcales bacterium, assembly GCA_026988815.1. Classification (GTDB taxonomy): domain Bacteria; phylum Myxococcota_A; class Bradymonadia; order Bradymonadales; family Bradymonadaceae; genus CALJNB01. The sequence goes on from JALSKP010000296.1 coordinate 2,235, forward strand.
AATGTTTTTCATGAGGCGCCTTTGGTTAAAACCAACTTACATACTGGATTGAGACTTGTGCCTTTTGATTTTCTGAATTTCTTTTGATTTCGATAACATCTTTTTGAGTAGCATTTTTGGTGATCCACACACTGCACATCGCGGGGTGGGCGCTGCTTTGCTTAAACGTTCCTTGGGTCAAAACCACGCTTCCCGCGCTGCCCAACTGTCCTAAAAGAACGGTGTCTTTTTCGCTAAGGTTGTTTATGACAATATTACGACGCACCTCTCTCTCCATGTTCGACTCAAAGTGTTTGACCGTCATCTTTGGATTTTTAAAATGAACGGCCTGCAAGGCGATTTCAATTGCATCGAGAGTCGTATCGGTGTCTATCTTCCCTCGTGAACAACGGACAAAAGACGCCCCACCATTGACGAGAGGAACATATTGACAGCGTGTATGGCCTTCACGAAAGGAAGAGCGAGACGTTTGGTTGGACCATAAAAGCAAGGTGTTAGGCAGGTCGGTGAATGGTTCCGAATTCTTCTTGTTTTTTGCGATCGAGATGGCCTTATGGTCGACACGGAAAGCATCCCCTTTTGAAACGATAAGATACCAACGAATAGCAACCTTGCCCGAACCTTCAAGACGGCCAAATTCAATCTGATTTTCAGAAATCGTACCACGAATGCTGGTGTGCTCGAGGGTTATCGGGTTGTCGGCATTAAGGGGATCGAAGGAGGTGTAGAAAACCAAGAACGATTTTTCAGG
>JALSKP010000297.1 GCA_026988815.1 Myxococcales bacterium
TGTTATAACGACAAAAATCGCAATCGTTGAGGAAAGGTAGGCCAGAATGCTCGCCTTTGCCCAAACGAACGCTGCGGGTTTGAAGCTCAGTGTTTGCTTCTTTCTTACGATGAAAAGGTAGATCGCACTTAACGCACTATAAATTGCCATTGGTAAAATTGAAATGATGAGACTCAAAAGTCCGATTTCCGCAGGCGAGTTCCATGAAGGACCACACGCAAAGGCAGAGGTAGCGAAGAGGAGAATGGTCAGAGAGGCACTAAGGGCTGCGATGTTTTTCATGTTTAGGTCCGAATGAAGGTCAAGTTTCTTTACCTGGCGTTAGCATATTAAATACAACACACCATGGGCTCGGTTTTGTTCCCAGAGTATTGAAAAAGAAGGAAGAATGCCCCCACTCGGATTTGAACCGAGACTGGACGGATTTTAAGTCCGCTGCCTCTACCGGTTGGGCTATGGGGGCTAATATGGAATCTTTGGATTAGCCAATAGGCATCTAAGACCCGCGCCTTATAGTTGTGCTTTTGGAGAACGGCAACCCTAAGTTGATTTTTTTTCTGATTCTGAGATTGAGGTGGTAAGGATGTTAAATTCATAAATTATATTTGATCTTTTTTAATCCGGCGGGGTAGCGTGGTTGAAAGTGCACGAAGTAGGTTCAATATCAGATTGCAATTTACAAATGATTCTTCCCCTTTAGTAAATGGTTCTATCAAGGTGGGAGGGAAAGGTTACACAACCGACCGCGATGGGTTTGTGGAGATTGACCTAACCCTTGGTCAGCATCAAGTTACGGTGCGTTTTGGTGAAAATATTATCAAACGCAACGTTGTGATTGATGATCTCAATAAACATCAGATTGTGGACGTCACGCCTCGACCGACCCTAGAGTTGGTTGTGGAGGAACTGCTCGGGCATCGCTATAAACTGAAGTCCATTCTCGGAAAAGGTGGAACAGCGGTCGTGTTTAGAGCCGAAGATCGCGTCCTAAATCGTCTGGTTGCCGTAAAAATGCTCTCTGGCGAATTGGAGGGAAGTAAAGATGCCCAACGTTTGTTTCTCGACGAGGCGCGTTCGCTGGCTCCCCTTGTTCATCCCAACTTGGTCGCTATTCATGATATCCTTTCGGTCGATTCACAGACCTTTATGGTTCTTGAATATATCACTGGTACCAACCTCAACGATGTATTAAAAAAAGGACCTTTGGATGAAATTACCGCGCTTCGCTACATGTTGCAGATTACTCGAGCGATCGTATTTATGCACGACAAAGGGTTTATCCACCGTGATATAAAGCCCGGCAACGCGGTAGTCCAGAAAGACGGAACGGTTAAACTTATCGATTTTGGTTTGGCGGGAAAACTTGATGCATTCAATCCTCATGAGGAGCTTTCCGGTACCCCCGCATACATGGCGCCGGAGCAAATTCTCGGCCAGCCCCTGACACCTAAGGTGGACATCTACCAGATCGGCATCACGCTTTACGAATTACTCGCCGGAGAGGTTCCCTTCACCGATGATGTCTTCAAATCTCATGTCCATCAAAATCCGAGATCTTTGTCTGATTTGGACACCAACATTTCGCTAGAGTGCGCGGGCATTGTGGCTAGGTGTTTGTCGAAATCGGAGAACCGCCGCCCCACCGCTTCCCAATTAATGACGCTTCTTCAGGAGGCCTATCTCAAGGGAGACGATATTGGGAACGATGAAATCAGTGAAATTCTCTACAATAAAATTACGAAATCTACAGTAACAGGAAGCGTGACGCGATTGGGGATTGAACCCTCGGAGATGTACAGCGAGAAGCGAACGCCTCCCTTTATATGGCTGAGCGCTTTTGCGCTTCTTGGGATCTTTGTTCTTGCAGGGATTTTTCTCTTGAGACCGGCCGATGAGCCGGGTACGAATGAAAAAAAGAGTTCAGAGCCGACAATCCAAGCCATAGGCCTTTCACAGAAAGAAGCCCGCGTTGTGAAGAGAGAGGTTGAAAAGCTCCCTCTCGTCGATGAAGCAGAGAAAAAGACTGAGGCGACGCATAAAGAGCCCGTAAAAATTGGTCTCAAGAAACCCAAGAAAATTGTCTCGCCTGTTAAGATCGCGAAGAAAAAGACTGCGCCCAAAAAAGTCGCTCCCAAAATAACCAAAAAAGTTACGAAGCCTGCGAAAAAAGTTGGTAAAAAAGTAGCAAAGAAAACACCCGTCAAGAAAGTAGCTCAAGAGCCAACGAAAAAAGATGGGCTGCTTATTCAAAAAGACAAAAATGACACTATCCTTCTCGATCATAAAAAGACAACGTCTGAAGACATACTTCTCAAATGAGTTTGCAATGAAATCCATCCTTATGCTCTGTTTATTGTTGGTTATACCAACGACTTTATCGGCCCAAGAAAAGGTCAAAGCTGCGGAAAAAGAAGCGCTAACAGCGCCAACCTTGAGTTTTGAGGACGAGATAGCGCGCGGTAAAGCAGCCTACGGTTCTGGCGATTATAAAGTTGCCATTGATGCTTTTCTCAAAGCCTACGATTTGCGACCAACGGCAAGTTTGCTCTACAACGTAGCGCGTTCTTTTGATGCCCAGGGAAATCTTGAGGAAGCCGAAGTCTACTATAATCGTTTTATCGGGGCACCGGGGGTCTCTCAATCGGCGAGAGCTGATGCCGTATCGCGCCTCAAAACAGTACGCGATATCCAACGCATGAAGGAGGAGGATAAACACGAGTCCGAAGTTAAAGAAAGCAAAACAGAGCCCAAAGAAAAAATCGTAGTCAAAGAAGCCGACCCCGTATCTCCAGTAGCCTGGTTGATGATGGGAATTGGCGGCGCGTCATTGGGAGCCGGTGTCGTAACTGGACTACTCTCTCAAGCCAAATTCGATCACGTGGAATCCTTGGGTTATCCTGATGAAGTCGCGTCCGAGGATTTTGAAGAAGTAAAGTCTAGCCGAGACGCTGGACAAGATCTCAAGATAAGTTCGGTCGTCT
>JALSKP010000298.1 GCA_026988815.1 Myxococcales bacterium
ATCGAGGACACCAGAGTGCTCTAACTCGTGCCGAAGATACAGACGGGAAGTGTTGGTTCTTTTCATCCCTTACTATTCCGCAAGATTGGACTGCCGCTGATGATTGGCAACACCCAGCTGGGAAACATCCATCAGGCTGTGAAACCGTCGAAGTAAATTGTAACCCATAGGAATTCTCGGCCTTCCCTTTCTATTGGAAGGTATGAGTCGGGGTCTATCTTAAATTAAAGGCGAACGCCCAGCCCTTCCACAAATCCGCCCATGGCTTGGATACTCGTTGCCTCGCCGACACTGCCAAAGTGCGTGATTTGTAACATCGCCAAACCGTGAAGCGCCGTCCACAAGCGGTACGCCTGTTGTCCACATAAGGACGGATCTAGGTTGCGTTTGGCGCTTTGGAAGGCGAGCGCATTGACGAAAACCTGATAAACTTTAGACCCCGATTGCTGGAGTGAACGCTGTTCACCAAAGACCAAAAGAAAATCATGATGATGATCTTTTGCGAAGGCAACATAGGCCATCGCAAGCGAGGTCAGCGGATCGCATTCTGCCCCCGATTGGGCACGAGCGTCGTTTAGAACACCCGCAAATTGTTCAAGAATACGATTGGCGATTTCATCGATGAGGTCTTGTTTGGATCCAAAATATTCATAAATCGCGGCGGGACTATAATCGGATCGACGTGCAACTTCACGCAAAGATAATTTTTCGCGGCCGACCTCACGCAAGAGATCGTGTCCAGATTGAATAAACTTTTCTCGCGTGAGTGCTTGGCGTTTTTCTTTTGCGCTTTGCAACTTGGCTCCCGAAGCATCGAGAAGATTATCGGGCGCGACCGGGTTCGTCCCATTCTTGGGTTTTCGTGAAATCGCCATCCTTGGCTCCTTTGTTGAAGTACTTTCAGAAAATTAACGCCGTTCGGCGTTCTGTCAAAAATAATCACGCATTTGTACGACCAGCATTGCCGCCTACCCTCAGGCAGGATAGTAGGAGCAATGGGACTATCACCTTTTGACACAATCGCAGTACTTTTCGTACTTGCCTCGACCTTCGGTTACATTAATCATCGCTGGCTAAAATTACCTTTTGCCATCGGAATAATGTCTGCCGGTTTGGTAACTTCTTTCCTTCTTCTGGCTGCCAACTGGGCCCTCGATCTAGGTATAGAAGAACCTATTTCTCGCGTTTTATCGGATATCAATTTTGCGGAAACCCTCATGCACGGGATGTTGAGTTTTCTGCTTTTTGCTGGCGCTCTCCATACGAATATGGCGAGGTTGAGAAAGTGGGCCCTCCCTATCTTTACCTTGGCCTCATTAGGCGTGCTAATTTCAGCAAGTATCATTGGCATCCTTTCCTACTTCGTTTTCGATCTCGTCGGTGTTCACGTTCCACTCATGTTTTGTTTTGTCTTCGGGGCCTTGATAACCCCAACAGATCCAGTCGCAGTGCTAGGCATCATGAAGGCGGCCGGGGCGCCCAAAGATGTTGAGATTAAAGTCATCGGAGAATCCTTGTTTAATGACGGCGTTGGCGTGGTTTTGTTCGCCGTCCTGCTCTCGATTGCAGTTTCGGAATCCACGGGACATAGTATGGGATTTTACGGTATTGTTCACCTCATCGCCGTCGAGGTTGGGGGCGGAATCCTCCTCGGTTTGGCTGGAGGATACATCACCTTTTTAGCTCTCAAGTCATTGGAAGAACCCAATCTTGAAACACTCATCTCGGTTTCACTCGTGATGGGGCTCACCTTCATCGCGTTTCAACTTCATACCTCCGCCCCATTGGCATGCGTTGTCGCAGGACTCTTTATCGGGAATCGCGGGCGAGACCACGCCATGGGTGAGGACACCGAACTTGCCATCGATATTGTTTGGTCGTTCATCGATGAGGCGCTCAACGCCATTCTTTTTCTTCTTGTAGGTTTCGAGTTATTCGTCATCGCCTTTAACGCTGATTACGTCATTGCATCCATTCTGATCATCATCGTTGGATTATTCGGTCGGGCAATGGCCGTCTTTATCCCCATCACTTTTTTGAAAACCAAACTTGATTTTCGAAAAGGAACGCGACGCATTTTATGGTGGGGTGGAATCAAAGGCGGTATCTCGATTGCTCTAGCTCTCTCGCTTCCTCCTTTTGAAGGTCGAGAAATTATCCTAGCCGCGACCTATGCGACGGTCATTGTATCGGTTCTCATTCAAGGCCTTTCGATCGGCAAACTCATCGAACGGCTCGCCCAAAAACCAGCCTAGAAACTGCGCATCCATTGCGCCGAGTTTGCGAAAAAAGAGAGGGAAGCTTCTGTTATGGTCAGCGCGTTCAACGATTAAGCCGCAACAAAGGAGTATTTATGTTTCGCGTTTTCCCCCAAGATCTTAAAACGGGTGATATTATCAGCCATGATGAAAAAGATTCCCTCGTCATTTGGGCGAAGGAAGCTGGAGAGAGTATTGACGTTAAAGTGTTAACTGAAACGGGTACCTACGAAGTTTTAGGATTCTCAAAATCGGAAATGTTAGATATCAATCCTTCCGATGAGATCAAACAATTGTTTGAACCTACGATTCCGGATCTGCCGTATAACCTTGACGAGGCTACCACGCATCCCTTACGCAAATCCTTTGCGACGGCCATTTAAGTTCCGCGGAACCAGTTCTCGTATGCGCTCTTCAGTTCGCACCATCGATAAAAATCAATGTTGGGCTCTTTAAAATCATGTGAAGCAGTCCACCAGAGTTGTATTTTTTGGCATAGATCTGACACGTCCTCGTAGAGATGATCGCGGTCTATATATTCTGGATAGACCAAACGATTGGGCGCAAATCCGACACATCCAAGCGCCATCGATTCCAACATCGACAATCCCTGAAACTCATGAATCGCTGTAGATATAACGGCATCGCAATTGTAAACAAGCTTACGATAATCCTCAAAAGCGTCGACCTTCCCGAATTGTTTTAAAAGGCCAGGATACTTT
>JALSKP010000299.1 GCA_026988815.1 Myxococcales bacterium
ATATTAATGTTTACGTAAAGCTTTTATCGTAATCGCGTCGCCTTCACAATCTTCGTTAATTACCCGAAAACCCGCTTTCTCGATCCTTGAAATAAGCTCCTCTTCGTCAAAAAAACGGAGTTGAATCATGCGTGCGCTTAGGTTTTTCAGTAGGCGAAACAATGGATTGGAGCTTTGTGTAAAGGCCCCCACGACAAGCAAAGCGCCAGGTTCGCTGACACGGTAGAACTCGGCCAGCGCTGCATCAACGTCCGGGATAAGATAGAGCGCGCCCGAACAATGAACGCGGTCAAAACAACTATCTCGAAATGGAAGTTGTGTAGCATCGGCACGAACAAAGAAAATATTTTCTAGATCTTCATCCTCCTCAACATAACGCCTTGCCATCTCCAGCATGGGCCAAGACAAGTCCACGCCCGTGATGGGAATCTTGCATTCCACAACTTTGGCAAAATAACGTGTATAATTCCCCGTCCCACAGGCGACATCTAAAACACCTGAGGATTCGCGCAAATCCAAAAGTTGAGCGGATAAACAGTACTCATCCTCCATTTTTCTTTTCGTCAAAAAGCGCGTGAGCTTAGGCCGCATGAAGGTTTCGTAGTGTTGAGAATAGAAATCTGTTTCCATCACTTTTTGAGCCAAAGCTCTTTTTTCGGAGGTCGAGGAAAGGGCGAGATCGGGGACGCCATGGATGATCGGGAAATCTCTTTTGCATGAATCACATTTAAGCGTCTCTTTTTTATTGCTAAGGGTGGGCGAGAGACATATTGGACATCGCCATTTATTAGCTATCGATTTTGAATCGCTTTGGACGCGATTTTTTTTATCAGACGAAAGGCCAATTTGAACATCTTTTTTTCCTTCTCTCGGGATTTCAACATCATCAAAAAGATGGTCAAAGACCTCCCCTTTGGCGTTATGATTGCCCCTTTCTTTTTTTGGTTGTTTTTTCTGAAAAGAACGCGCCGCGGCCAATAGTTTCTTTTCCTTTTTTTGTCCTACCCCAGCGATACTTTGTAGTTCATTTTTTTGCGCCGATTCGATAAAATCTGCGACAGTTTTCACGCCTAGGGAGCCAGCGATTTTTCCGGCAAGGACCTCCCCGACTCCGGGAATCTCGGAAAGCAGGAGGGAACTTTTTCTCATTTTTCTAGCCATGCCATTCTGACCTAAGTAGTGTTTAACCCACCCCATAGAAATAGTGGCCGCTGACTAAGATGTCAATATTTTGGGGACCGTAGATCACAGATGCCGCCTTTATTAGAATTCCCCTCCTTCTTCAATATACGATTCTCTTTACGAAGACGTCAGCTCTTCAAAAACGTTGTTAACGTGCGAAGTGAGCGGTGGATTTCCTCTCGCTTTATTGACCAGAAAAAATGAATACATTAATTCGTTAAGGCAACTGAAACGTTTTTCTTATACAAAAAACGCCAGCGTTTTTGGAAAAATATCGGCCTTCGTGTACATCGCTTCTATGAAAATCCATGACCAACACGAAATCACATTCGAGCCTAAAGAAAAGGTGATCAGCACGACCTCATCGAAAGCAAACGAAATGATTGTTTTGTTTGATTCTGGAGATGTTATCCGATTTGATATTCAGGGCGGAGAACGCCAACATCTTTTTTCGGTGAAAAGCAGTATTGGTTATTCGGACGGCGGTTTTGATCTGGACGCTGAAACTAAGATCTATACGTTGGACGAAATTGTGGTGGTCGTGAACGATTACAAAAGGCATGGCTTCATCCACTATCCCGAAAATTACGAAATCTTGCGCATACGAAGAGGAGAATACCACGCCGATATTTCCCGTTTCCCCATCTCCCTCTTCAAAGACGAAAAAGACATTCCCCATATCATCTATGGTGTCGATTGGAACCACCTTCAAATCATGAATCTTGATTCGCGACAAATACTCACCGCCGCGAAATCCTTGATTGAGGAAGGTGCCGAAGAAAGGTGTATCGAATTTTATAAGACCCATAAAGAAGGAAACAAACTCGCCTGGCCAAGCTCCTACGATTATTTTTATGGGGAACTAAAACTTTCCCCAGACCAAAAACATTTTTTAAGCGCGGGTTGGGAATGGGGCTCTTGTGACCTTCACAATATTTACAATATTGAAAAATTTCGGGTTAATCCCCGCATCGTCGATATTGGAATCGGACGCTGGGAACACGAAAACCGAGGAAGTTGTTGGGTGGATGAAGAGACTGTTGTGGTCCCTTACAGTCCCCATTTCGAAGGCGATACTGATACCGATAAAGACACGCCTCAGGAGATTCACTTTTATCGATTATCGGAAGGAAAAACTGAGCTTGAAAAGAAGGTTCAGGTTCCTGGGTTAGACTTAATGAATGCAGAAGTCAGCTTTAGTAAAAGCTTGAACGCATTCGTTTTCATATGGCAGGTAGGTGTCGCCGTGGTCAGCTTAAAAGGCGTGCTGATTTACCAAAACATGATCTTGGAGACAAAGTCTTTTTATCCCGACGACAACTTACTTTTAACGTGGGAAGATAACCGTATAAATATTTATCAAATTAGAAAGTAGGATTCTTCTACGAGATCAATATGAATATCCTACTTTTTCCGATGAAAAGCATTTCTAAAAACACGGGGCGTTAAGTATATTTCTATTCGAACAAATTGTAATCCTCTAACTCTCAGTTCAATCTACAAAACGAAAAACGTTTCAAAAAGAATCCCCATTAGCCCAGATCACGCAGTTTTCACGACAGCACAGCTAAATAAGTAAAACCACCTACTATTATTCCAAAGAGGGATCTGGCTGTACTTTTTCCGTCTGTGCTTTTTATGCGGGAAGCAGGCGGCTCATTCGAGACAAAAACAGAGGCCCGCTTTCTCGAATCTGCGCGAATAGTCGAGAATCTACCTTGCCGTTCCCGTCATATCACAGGCCAGTTTACTATCCTATTCTTGCGCGTCACCAGTCGTTTGAAACATTTTTT
>JALSKP010000300.1 GCA_026988815.1 Myxococcales bacterium
CATCGCCTCACCAGATAGCACCGTCGCTCATGAAGATCGTGTACTCAACTTCATGGCCGAAGGTGTCGATGTGATGGTCACCACAGATCACGATATTATTACTGATTTTGCTCCTGCGATTTCTGCTTTGAACGCTGGAGATTTTATCACCAGCATGATTGGTGAAGAAGTGACAACCTCTGATTTGGGTCATTTTAATGTTTTCCCAATAGTAAAGGATGATACTAAAACGCGCCGCGGTGGTGCCATCGATTGGGGGAACGGAGACGATCTTTCTCTTGAGCCGCAGGCTCTTTTTGACGCGATGAACGCGTTCCCTGGTGAGCAAGTCACCCAAATGAATCACGCGGCAAGTTTAGGTTTGATTAAAAATACCAAGTCCGATGTTCTGCGAGGAATTTCTAAAGCAGAAAGAAAGCGTAAGCGTCTTCCCGAAAAAGCGGACGGACCCAACGGCGATACCGGACTTTGGACCGACGGATTCACGGCCATGGAATTGATGAACGGAAATAGTCAAAGCGAGTTTTGGAAACTCGCCCACTGGTGGTTCACGATGATCGGACGCGGTTTTATTCCAACGGGAACGGCAACCTCGGACACCCATAAAAAATATTCGCACTTGGGCGGCGTTCCTCGAACCTACGTTTTCGTGGACGGAATGAATGATGCGAAAAGTTTTGATGAGGCAAGCTTCGTCAACGGCGTCAACAGCGGAAATGCTATTGGAACGAATGGTCCATTTTTCACCGTTCTTGCCGCAAACCAAGGTGGGACAAAAGTTGGACCTGGAAACATGATCGCCGCCGGCGGGAACCCCATTGAGGTGGAGGTAAATATCCAACTTCCAGAGTGGATCGATGTTTCAAGTTTGGACTATTACTTCAATCCCGATCCAAACGAAGTCCTTGTCAATGCGGGCCGTCTTAATGACACCCCTATTACACCAACAGGCACGATACCGGTAACTTTCGGAGCTCCAGATATCTCGACCTTGCAAGGTGCAAGTACAAGTCATCAGCTAAAATCGAAAACGATTCGCTTTACGATTGACACGGCTGTGGATGGATATCTGGTCATCATTTTAAAAAGCAATAGCCAGATGTTCCCCGTCCTTCTTGCTCAGCCCTTTGCATTTAGCAATCCCATCATCATCGATGGCGACGGAAATGGATACGATAATCCACCCTTGGCAGCTCTGGTGAACACGCCTCCTCCCCAACTTTTCCCGCAGCCTTTAGTAAAAACAGCTACTAAAATCGGCGAGATGGATGTTCATGAAATGAACCATGCTTTGGGGACAATTTTACACGACCTCGTCTGTACGCACTAAGCTTTCTTCGAGAGGGCTCCCATGCTGTTTTTTTTTAAAACCCGAAAATAGGCAAAAAAAATCCCTCTATTTAGAGAGAGACAGGAACAAAAGGGTCTTTTATTTCTTAGACTGTCTTCTTTTTCTTCCGAGGAAAAACAAACCAAGAACGAAGAATAAAGAGAATCGTCCGGGATTGGACCCGGTTGAAGAACATCCCTCGTCCTCCGTTGCGCCCGTTGTGGTATTGTTCGTTGCGCCGGTGTTATTATTGGTGCCAGGGTTTCCATTGGTTGTTCCGTTATTTCCGGCAGCCGTGGTTCCGTTATTTCCGGCGGCTGTGGTTCCATTATTTCCCGCAGCCGTGGTTCCATTGTTTCCTGCAGCTGTGGTTCCGTTGTTTCCAGCGGTGGTGCCATTGTTCGTTCCATTGTTGGCATTATTGGAAGGGACGGAATTGCTATCGGCTGGATTTGACTCCCAAACGCCCGCTGCCATAGCTGGAAAGGTGCAGTTAGGATCGCCTAATTCTTCACCGTTGGTGAATCCATCTCCATCAAAATCCTCGTCGCAGAAGGAAGCCCAATTCGGTTGTCCACCATCGTAATAGGTGATTTGGTCATCCATAAGAGCGCCACCAAAAGTGTTCCACGGGCTACCGCCACCCGTCCCAACATGGCAGGTTTGACAGGTGTTCTCGGCGACATTGGGAACGACCTTAGCACCGACAAAACCGCGATGAGCAAAGGCATTCACAGAGATAAGGGATGCGGAGACGAGAAGTGCAAGAGAGAGTTTTTTCATTTATATTCCTACGTTAAACGTTATGACAAAGGTTCTCTCACTTCCTTATAAAAAGCAAATTAAATGGTGCTTAAAGCGCAAACCACCACTGGGCTAAAAAATAGGTTAGCGTAAGCGGAATGGCCGCCAAGATTGCGAAAAAGGTGACGAGAGCGACCCCAAGAGGATAGCGGATCAAGGCCGACGAGGTCGGTTTTATGTGTGCATTTTCCGGGAGAATAATGCTTTGATTTTCGGTTGAAACAACGCTTGCGTTAAAGTGTTTTAACAACAAATCGACGCTGCGTTTATTGGCCTTCAAGAGAACATCAATGATATCGCCGATGCCTGGAACATAGCCAACCAAAAAATCGGTTGTAATATTACGGCCGATTCCAAACAAGACTCGAATAGGAACTTTTAGCCTGAGCGCCTCCCAGATAATATAGGTCGATATAACCCAGCTGATCCAGTCTCCGCCTCCAGGAATCAGTCCGATAATGGGATCTAGGCCGATGCGCTTTTTGATCACCGGTAACTCGAATTGGTCGTCCAATAAAGTCGCAAGTTTTGAAAGGCGAGAAAGGGAGCGTTCAATTTTTTCACGCTCAATAGGGCTGAGCAAATGATCCGATACAACGATTTCGTGTTTCCCCTTTACGATTGTTTTGGGTTGCATTTATTCGAAAAGCTTTATGCAGGCCTTGCTTCCGAAAAGAATATCGTCTTCGAACTGAAAAACGTTATCTTCGTTTAACAAAACATTTTCGTCTTGAACTGTAGTGCCATTAAAACACCAAAGTGTAATAGGAGCGCGGCTGGGATCGCCGTTCTTGTCAAAGTCGAGTGCGCCGGATGCGCCCTCGTAGTTTACGCTTG
>JALSKP010000301.1 GCA_026988815.1 Myxococcales bacterium
AGGCGGTACCATTTCTGGAACCGGAAAATACCTCAAAGAGCAAAGCGATGACATTACCATTCTAGCGGTCGATCCAATTGGTAGTATTTATTACGACTATTTTAAGACGGGAAAGATCACCGAAGCGTCGACCTATAAGGTGGAAGGCTTTGGCGAAGACTTTATCCCCTCAACTATGAATTTTGATTATATCGATGAAGTCATCCGGGTCTCGGACAAAGAATGCTTCGATTATACGCGACGTCTGGCTAGGGAAGAAGGCGTGATGGTCGGTGGTTCCAGCGGAGGCGCACTTTGTGGCGCGATTAAATACGCTGAACGCGAAGATCGGGAAATGAACATCGTCGTCATTATGTGCGATCCTGCAGGTCGATACATGTCAAAGATTTTTGATGATGATTGGATGAGAGAAAACGGCTTCCTCGATAGCGCTATCGGCGACGGAACCGTCCAAGATCTCCTTGGAAAAGACCCACGCCAAGTCATCACAACGGACTTATCGTCCACTATTTCTGAGGTTGTTGATAAAATGAAAGCAGAAGGGATTAGTCAACTTCCGGTAATGGAAGGAACACGCGTGGCCGGTCTAATCTCGGAGGCCAATGTCCTCGACCATGTTCTTCATGGCGGCGAGGGAAGCGCACAAATTAGAGACCTCGTCGAAACCAATTTTGCGATTGTGGAGCCTACTAATCGGATTGCGTTGATGGGGCAATTCTTCAAACAGAATAAAGTCGTCATCGTCATCGATGCCAACGCGGCCTTGAAAGGTATTATTACCAAAATCGATTTCATCGATTATTTAAGCCGAAAGATATAAACAATAAAAGTAACCTTGCTTACTTTTATTCCTTTTCAGGGGCCTCTCCCTCACGCACCACATACCTAAATCCAGCGTCGAGTTCGATCTCTTGTTCCGATAGCTCCTTATTTGGCCACCTAATTTTGACCATTGCGGAACATCCTTTCCCCAATCCAAAATGGGCTACCATTTCGTGTTGTATGCCATAATGCCCGTGCCCTCCTCCGATTTCACGAACCTGCATTAGGCCCTCTGATTCTAGCGTAATCCTAGCTCCTATCGCCGAACGATTGGTTCCCTCTTTTCCCTCCAGCCGAATTTGAACCCAATTCGCATCTTGTCCCACAACGTTTTCGAAATATCGGACGTGGGCGCTTTCATAACAATGATCCCCCGTTGAGCAGCGAAAGCGGGCGTGACCTAAAACAATATCCAAATCACCATCGCCATCAAAATCTGCAATGCCAACCCCATGTGCGCTTTTTTGATCTAAACCTTCAATTGGAACAGCCTCGAAACGTCCATCTTCCTTTTGATGAAAAAGAAGCGCTCGCGTTTTTGCATAGGAGGTCGAACCAATATAAACATCAAGCCGACCATCGTTATCAAAATCGAATAAAGCTCCTGTAATGTCTCCATCATTCCAATCCGAAATAGTATGCTCTCTTACCAATCCCGTGGTCTCGTTTCCAGGTCTCTCAAAACGCAAAGATGCCTCGCCGGTATTAATAAGAAGCTCAGAGGGATCTGAACTTTGACCAACATCCCAATGAACGATCTCGGTCGTGAGAAGATCTAAATCGCCATCATTATCAATATCGCCGCAGACCGTTGTTCCACTATTTCCTCCGAGACGAAAAGCTTCACGATCCACGTTGTGACGCCACCTAAATGCATCACCATCGGCCTCGCACCGAATATTTGGCAGAGCAATACCATCGCAACCCTCATCCTGAGGATGCAATTTACACCAGCATTTCGCCGATTCGTTTCCCCTCCAATCCACGCGTTCATCGAAGGCGTAGCCGCTTGAAATAGAAATATTCGAAAAGTGATTTCCGTCATTTTCATAGAGCATATTCGGCGCTCGCCCGTAGGAGGCGGCGAGCAAATCCGGGTTTCCGTCATTATTAAGATCGCATACCGCCGTCGACCAAGCATTGGTATGCGCTCGCCCTGCATTAAGACTTCCCAAGGTCCAGTCCTCACTACGTACACCCTGAATCGTGCTGACGTTCTTAAAAGTACCGTTGGCTTGTTGTTGATACAGCTGGTCGGACGCCAAAGCATCGCCGCTTGGACCATGGCCGATCCAGAGGTCGATCAAACCGTCACGATCAAAGTCCGTCCAACTCATTCCACCAATCGTTGTCGTTGTATTTTCACGTTGAAAAGGAAGATTGTCCGCGCCGAAGGTAAAGACCCCTTGTCCATCGTTAAGCATTATTTCTGAACGATGAGGACTGGACCCATCATTAGTAAATGCACTTACTACATCTATATCGCCATCGTTATCGACGTCGGCGAAGGCAACAACTTCTACAGGTCGACCTTTCATTGTATCGGTCCTCGACGCCGCGATTCCCGATGATTGAGTGACGTCCTTAAAGGTGCCATCGCCCATATTTTGAAGCAGCCAGTTTGTACGCGTTCCGGCAAAGTCATCGCCTTTGGCACTTCGAATAAAGATGTCACTTTTACCATCTCCGTTAAAATCGACGGCTGAAATTCTAGCGCCGACCGCGCGAATTGCGCCTAACGCGCTCTCCTCAGTACGGTTAACAAAAGCTTTTTTACCATTTTTCCAAGGCGAGTATTCTCGGCAATTGTTGACAATCTTCCCTTCGTCGAGGGTTGAATCTGTGTCCTCAGAAACACGACTATCCTTTCCGACATCGATCGTCTTTATGGGAGGTGAATTCTGTTTTTCTCCAGAACAGGAAACCAATAACATCGTAAAAATAGCAGTCGCAATCATCTTCATAGGCCCTCTTCATATATTATACATATAAGATAAAGCCCGAAAAATTCAAGCCTTCGTCATCGTCATAGTGTGATCCTTTTCGGTGGGATTCTGATCCCCTCTCCCTCTGGGGAGGGTTAGGGTGGGGGACTTCGTTTTAGCTTGTGGGTTTATTGGCTTCGGCCTTGACCTAGTTAAGTTGT
>JALSKP010000302.1 GCA_026988815.1 Myxococcales bacterium
TAAAACCCTTTTGTTTGCCGGAAAATATGGGCAAATTCTTTGCAAGCCTCACCCACAGTTGGCGTGTAAACGAGCGGCATCATCTCCTCGATATTGTCGATGAGAGTGCGGTAAAAGAGACGTTCGTTTCGATGGTTCAGAGACTGTAGGGCAATATACCTTTCGATATCAAAGGCTTTGCGATGGAGGCTAGCGAGCACGCGTTTCATTTGGGTTTGCATCGTCGTGACACGTGCAGGAAGAAGTCCGCTTAACCCTAGTTCCTCTCTTTCCTCTAAAGTAAAAGCTGTCGATTTATTCGTGCTTGAATGAAAAAGTAAATCAAAGCCTCGTTCGTGATTGTCGCTCATCGTTCGCCTTATTTTGGAGAGCTTTTTGATACCATTTATTTTTTACATTATCGACGTGAAGTTATCGAATAATTTTCACGATGTGGTAGATATAGTCGCACAAAGACTGAACTTCATGCTTTCAGTTTAAAAAATCTTTAGTTAAGGAAAGGGATGGGAAAATTTACACCACTTGCAAATTCGATTGGGGAAGCTCTAGAGCTGTTTTGTTATTCAAGTTTACGAAAGGGTCAAGACGAGCCCATCCAAAGTGTTTTAAGCGGTCAGGATACATTGGTTGTCATGCCAACCGGCGCCGGAAAGAGTCTGTGTTTTCAGATTCCGGCCTGCTTGCAAGAAGGACTCACGATCGTTGTTTCGCCGCTCATCGCGCTGATGAAAGATCAAGTTGATGCGCTGCAACGAAAGAATATCTCCGCAACTTTTATTAACTCCTCCTTGAGCCCCGATGAACAAAATCAAAGAATAAGGGCCATGCAAAGTGGCGCGTTTCGCATCGTCTATGTTGCGCCGGAACGTTTTCGTTCCACTCGTTTTACCTACGCCTTGGACGCTATTCCGATCCGACTTTTGGCGATTGATGAAGCCCATTGTATTAGTGAATGGGGCCACGATTTTCGTCCTGATTATCGCAAACTAAAACAGATTCGTGTTGATTTGGGTTCGCCTCCGACGATTGCACTGACGGCCACGGCGACGCCAGATGTTCAAAAAGACATCATCGATGCATTGGGTTTAGATGATCCAGCGATTCATGTAAGCGGGTTTACGAGAAAAAATCTATTTTTTGAGGTCGCTCAAATACGATCTAAAAAAGAAAAGTTTTTGCGCATCCTCGCCCTCTTAGAATACTATAAGAAGGGCTCTTTTATCATCTACTGCGCTACGAGAAAGCAGTGCGATGAAGTTCTCAAGGAACTCAAAAGCAAGGGCGTGAACGCTGGGATTTATCACGGCGGGCTATCTGATAATGAGCGTCGAAAAGCCCAAGATGACTGGCTCGCCGATAGGCTTCCTGTTCTCGTGGCCACCAATGCTTTTGGCATGGGCGTCGATAAATCCAACGTGCGCGGGGTGATCCATTATAATATTCCGGGGAGCGTGGAGTCCTATTATCAGGAAGCGGGGAGGGCTGGACGCGACGGTGAAGAGTCTCATTGCTTACTGCTTTTTAGTCTGGCCGATCGTGGCATACATGACTTTTTTATCGAGAACACTTATCCAGCGCGCGAGGTTTTTGAGAAAGTATGGTCCTACCTCCAAGACCTTCAAAGTGGAAGTTATGAGGTCAAACTAAGTCTCCTCGCCCGAGAGTTTTCAACTTCAAAGGCGAAGCTTCATCCGATGGGATTGGAGGCGATTTTACGAATATTCCAAAAAAAGGGGAGCATTGAATATCTCCGCCAGGGCGGCTTTGAAAGTATATCAGTTTACGATGTTGATGGGCCGCTTCCTGTCGATTGGCACGACTTGAGTCGGCGTCGAAAGGTCGCCCAAGATCAAGTGAAGGACTTGCTTTCCTTTTGTGGAACGCGTGAATGCCGCCAAGCTTTTATCGTGCGTTATTTCGGCGAGAGCGAGGTTGAGGATTGCCAAAAGTGTGATATTTGTTTGGGCGTTCCAGAATATGCGCAGCGGGTGATGCAGGAAAATATTCGGCGCATTCGATCGGGCTCAGATGATGGCTTAACGGTTCTGCGTAAAGTGTTGGCCGGAATCGCGCGCGCCAAAGGGCGTCGCGGCGGACATGCTTTGGCTGGCATGTTGGTAGGATCTAATGCCAAGGCATTAAAACAAACGGGCCTCCAGCATTTATCGACCTTTGGGATTTTACGCCAAATGAAAAAAGAGGACGCGCTTTACCTGCTCGATCTTTGTGTGAATGTGGGTTGGGCAAGACGCAATGATTATGGATGCTTGCTCATTTCGACCGCGGGATCTGCGGTGATGCGTCAAGAGGAAACACCGAATGCGGACGTTCTATCAATGTTGAATTTGATTTTTTCAGCGAGCACCAGTAGGCAAAAGAGCACCGCTTCTGCTGCACGTTCGCGTTCGAAAAATAACGGTGATTGCGCCACGGGGACACGTCAAACCTACAGCCAAACCTTGCGTCTTCACCAAGAGGGCATGGGGTATAAAGCCATCGCCAAACATCGTGAATTGACCGTGCAAACGGTTCTTCGACATTTTCAAAAACTGACCTTGGCCGGTGAGCAAATCGATGTGAGCGCGGACATCGACGAGGAGCTTTTGGAGAAAGTGAGGCTTGTCGCCGCTGACTGGAATCTTGGCGATAGGGAAAAGCCCTTGATCGAGGCCTTAGACGGTGCGTGTACTTACAATTGTTTGCGTCTCCATTTGATACCGATATTGCGCGAACGTTAAGGGAGGAGAATCATCATAGGGGGGGTTCAAAAGTTGAGTAGGCTTAATTCCGACGTTGACCTCACGCAACGCTTTGGTAGGCTGTTTCAAAAGATCAAACGAATAGGTGGGCGTCTAAGGACGCTAATCCAACAGGAAGATAGATGTCTCAATTGTCTCAAATTATTCTTTCGCGCCTTGTCGAAGATACACAAATCTCGGCGTGGGGTATGAATTTTGTCGA
>JALSKP010000303.1 GCA_026988815.1 Myxococcales bacterium
TAAGGACCTTAAAAATCGTAGGTGATGTTTCAACGCACACCTCGGCGAAATAAATTATAGCTTAGCGCTGTCTTTCAATTTTTGGATCGTCAACCCAAATTCGATATCGTTAATTGTTTTTTTTTTAAATAGAAATAGTTTTGGACCGTTATAACAATAACTCTCGAAAAGGAATGATATGAAAAAAATGAAACGTATTTCGCTCTCTTTGTTTTTGTTGGGAACAATGTTCGTCGTTTTCAGCGCGCAAAAGCCAAACCTGAAGAAAAAAGTAAAACCTGACCGTCGTCATGTCCTATTAGGCAAAAAAATGAGCAAAGTAGAATTGAAAAAGCTCAACCTTAAGCTCCTCAAAGCAGGGAAGATAGCAACGATGAGCACAACTCCGGAATGTGATTCGGGAGACAAGCAGACTTTCAATGCGCAAACACAACGCGTAGATGTTCCCGGACCTCCGCCACAAGTGTGCGAACAAGTTGTAATTGCTTGTACTAGACCGGACAAATCTACCTATTCAAAATACGGCGCGTATACGAGATGCTCGGAAAAAAAGCCAATAAAGGATCCTACAAAAACTCCACCAGAAAAACTTCCAACCCCATCCTGATCATTGCTTTCCCAAGTTGAGTAAGCGCTCAACTATCGAAGGTTTTCAATCATGCAAATGTAAATTCGCCCAACAATTTGAATCTGATAGCCTTTTGTTATCGAGCATGATTTTAGAAAATTTCCGGTCATTCAAAAATTTATCTTCAAAAGCTCAATCCTTATTTGTATCTTTAGATTGGGTGTGGGATATTTCAAATATTCTGGATGTAGTCCGTTTTTTTTCATGAAAATCAATCAGGAAATCCCCCCTTCCCCAACACCCAATATGACAGATTTGAAGACCTTAAAAAAAATCGTAGGCGATGCATCAGTGCTTACCACTATGCCAGATCGCATCGCATATAATGCCGATTGTTGGCCACGGAATTTAATCCTAAGTCGCGGCCAAATCTTACACTCAAACTTGCCAATGGCAATTGTACAGCCCAGAACTGAAAAAGAGATCTCAAAAATAGTAAAATGGGCTATTAAAAACCAAACACCATTGGTTCCTTTCGGCGCTGGCTCCGGTGTCTGTGGAGGCACCCTATCGGAGCCCCACGGCGTGGTCGTGGACATGAAACATTTCAACCAACTGCTCTCAATCGACGCCCATTCCTATCGCCTCCATAGTCAAGTCGGTGTGATCGGCATGAACCTAGAAACCGAACTTCAACGTCAAGGTTTCACGCTGGGCCATTTCCCCTCCTCGCTCTACTGCTCAACCTTGGGCGGCTACTTGGCCGGACGTAGCGCTGGCCAGTTTTCCACCCGATATGGGAAAATCGAAGACATGGTCGAATCCATTCGCGTCGTCACCGGCGAAGGCGAAGTCTTTACGACGGGAAACGATAGCATCGATGTTTTGCAAAGTTTTGTAGGCTCCGAGGGTACGCTTGGTTTCATTACCGAGGCGACAATGCGCATCGAGCCCAAAGCCACCGAACAACATTACCGAGGATTTGAATTCGACAATATCGCCGCTGCGATTGAGGCCATGCGTGTCCTGATTCAATCCGGGCTAAGACCCGCTGTTCTACGCCTTTATGACGAATTCGACTCCTTGATCGCCAAACGAAAAGCAGGCAAATCAAAGTCGGGCATGGCGACGAAATTGGTCGAAAAGTTTGAACACCTTCTCCCCACCCAAAGTGCCTCCCATATCCGAGATAACGTGACCGCGATATCGAAAGCGGTTATGGGTCGCGTACTTGGCGCGCCTTTAATTTTAAACACACTTGTTGACGCCCTACCGGCCGAATGCCTTCTCATCATTGGTTTTGAGGGCGACGGTCGGATCGTTGAACAGGAAGCCAAAGAAACCTTCGATCTTCTCGGTAGACGCGGCATCGATCTCGGTTCCGGTCCAGGATTTCACTGGCTAGAACACCGCATGGATGTCTCTTTTAAGCAATCCGCGATGTATGTTGCGGGCACCTACGTTGACACGATGGAAGTATCGACCTCCTGGTCGATGCTTGAATCTCTCTATAGAAATGTTCGAAAAGCGGTCTCTTCCCAGGTTTTTATCATGGCACATTTTAGCCATGCCTACGAACATGGTTGCTCAATTTACTTTACCTTCGTGGGCTATGAAGAAGGCCTAGAAAAAACCTTAGACGCCTATTCCAAGACCTGGGACCTGGCTCTAAATGCCGTGCAAAAATCCGGCGCAAGTGTGGCCCACCATCACGGTGTGGGCGTGTCCAAATCTGGTTTCACCCAATACGATCACAAAGGCGGTCGTCCCTACTTTAATGTACTCAAATCTACCTTTGATCCCCATCAAATCCTCAACCCCGGAAAGGTCTGGCCCAAAGCAGGCGTAAAGGGCGTCGATGCTTGGCCCAATTGGGAGGTAAGTCCATGAAAAAATCACATCAAACATTCTATACCTCACGCGACTTATGTATTCCCAAACATGAGCACTGGATCGAATCGTCGGATAATTTAGAAGAACTCATCAAAGAAAACAAAACCTATATTGCGCTCGGAAATGGTAATCATATTTACAAAAAAAGGATAAAAGAAAACTCAGAAGTCCTTCGTTTCGAAAAACTTTCAGGTGTCCTTCAATTCGATAAAGTAAACATGGTTACTAGAGTTAGCGCTGGCACCTCGTGGGCGGCTTTTAAGGAGATCGCAAAAGAGCGCGGTTTTTCGACCTTCCCCTTCCGCCTCTACCAGAATACCTCGACCATCGGTGGACTCCTATCACGTCGGACGCGTAACCACCCGTCCCTTTGGGATGGAAGTTTGCGCGGCTATTGTCATGCGATTCGTGCGATGAGCCACCTCGGCGAGTATCGCTACTTGAACGCACCAAGAAAAGCGGCGGGACCGGACTTGCGTTCAT
>JALSKP010000304.1 GCA_026988815.1 Myxococcales bacterium
CAATACGCTCAATTTGCTAAGTTCTGGACGTCGAATTAAATCAACGAATTGCTGAACTTTCCATTCAAAGGTTTGGGCATCGGTGAGGTGTGTAATACAAGTCGAGGTGTTTCCCTTCCTGTATCCGCCTTCCAAAAAAGGAGGGTTGGCAATGGCGTGGCGGGGACTGGTAGCCTCGGCATCCGGTGCAATGACGTGGTGTCGATCGTTGAGCCTAAAAGACAAAACTAAGGGCGTATTGCCGACCGCGTTGGAGTAGATATCAACGATATCGGTGTTGGTCTCATTGAACAATTTTGCGTAATTATCTCGAAAACAAGACTCGGGAAATTGCGCGCAGTTGGGGTCTCGGGCCTTCCAATATTCCACGTGTTCAGACCACGGCGAGGCGAGGGTTCTGAAGAGCGGGGTTTGTCCGTAGGTCATCGACAATGACATCGCGCCGCCGACCGAGAGGGTATCGCGGACCTCGTTTTTGAACAGGTTTATTATCGTGGATGGTGGAAGGTCCACCGGAGAGGTTGCCGCACCTGGCGAAGCTTCGCTACGCGGCGGAACCGTATGGGGCCGTGTTGTGAAAGCCCACGCATCATGATTGATGAGGGTCAACCCTTCGAGCGGTCGTAGTGTTCCGCGCGGTCTCACATACACCGGCGCAATCTCAATTTCACCTTGGGTGGAATCCACGAAAAGTTGATACTGCCCGCGTTGGGGTCCAGCTTCAGGAAAAAGAGTTAAAGATTGTAGCCCGCCTGCGCAATCGTCTGGATAACTGTCTCGAATGAAGTCCAACCAAGGCGCATCGGTGGAGCTCGTCAGGGTATGGGGTATTGAAACGCCATCGTGTTTGAGAAGGGAGACGATATCTGAATTTGTTCTTAGGCAAACCAGGGCGGTTAACGCGAAGCCTTCATCGAGGCGAACCCATCCGCCCAATCTTCCAAGAACATCTGTAGGTAGGGGCCTGACTTGGCAGGTTGGCGATGTATAGGAGCCTGTTAGCTTGCCATCATTACAGCTGCGGATTTGGGATTCACAGGATTGATTGCTACCGACGAATGGGTTTCGGAATAGGGTCCTTGATTGTCCGTGGGCAAGGGTCGTGTCGTTGAATTCACAACTTGAAAAGTTTCCTATATCTGGCGCGTCGAGGGCGATAGACGCATCGGGGGCGATAGATGCATCGTTGGGGGACCGATTCGTGGGCAGGGTGTTTGACGAACATGAAAATAAAAAGAGTATCAAAACGAGAAGTTTCAATCCGGTTGTATTGTTGGTTTTTTCTTCCACGTTTTCTTCCGCCGGTTTCGGAGAGGAGGCTATCGCGCGAAGGCTTTTGTGGCAAACAAAGTCGACAGCAAAACGCAGGGAGATTTCTATTTCAACCAGGTTAGTAGGTGTGTTTACTACATTTGTGCATTTTTTTTTCAATCTCAGACTTAGATTTAATGACAATCTACAAAGCGAAGATGGCCCACGAGTGTGCTATCGGCAAGCCTGCATTTCAACTGAAGACTTCCTTCTACCTCCCGAACATCATTGTAAGTGGTACCTGTATATTCAACGTCGGCGTTGAAAATTTTGCAGTTATTTTTCGACAGCGCCAGACTGGTGCAAGCTCCGGAATCGGTACAGGAAGATGGGTTTTGGATGACCGCGGTCCAACCACGGAGCTGATCTTTGACAAGCGTAAGACCGGTTCTTGAACCTTCGGGGCCGTGAGCGGTGAGGCCAAAAAACTCTTCTCTGTTTCCAGAATAACAGTTTCCGTTTTTAAGGGTCCAATTTCCGAACGAGTCTCCAGTGGCTTTGAGCTCTCCGTTGAATTCTCCTGGATCACATCCACTTCCAAAAACGAAAGCGATGAAGATAAAGACTCGATACATTTTTTCTCTTAGTTACGGGGTTCACTCAAATATTTAAGTCGTTGGAAAGTACCCGTTGATCCCTACTTTTGTCAAAAATACCTACTTGGTTTTTGAAAGTGAGGGTCTAGGGCAAATGAATGGATGGATGAGATTGGTTTATGATGGTAGTTTCTGGGATGGCTCGTTGGGGCTTGAAGGAATAGGACCCATGCGTCTTCCTTTCGAATTTGTTGAGTGAAATCGCTTAGGCAAAGGAGCGCGGTCAGCGGAAAAGTTCAATCGAAGCGTTCTAGCCACGTTTGCAAGAGGTCTCTCTCTCATTGGGTGGTGTGAAGTAAGCACGTTTACCAAAAAGACGAATAACAAAACATCTCCTTGGCCCGAAACACACACGCTAAATTGAAAACCCTCACCCTAACCCTCTCCCAGAGGGCGAGGGGATCTCTTTTCTATTCCTAATATGACCAGTTCCCCTTCGAACGCTTCCTTGTTATTGCTCGGATTCCGATTAAACAAATCCATGTGATAGACTTATTGGAAAATTGTACCTCGGAGGGATAAGGCTAAAATGAAGCGTGGGTTATTTATTAAACAAAGAAGAAATGTGTCCTCGAAAAACACGGAGGTTTCTTGAGACCCTTGCAAAGATCTAAGTGGTGAGGGTCGTTTCGCCATTCGCAAGCACGATTCCACGCCCGTCCAAATTGATTAGGGTTCCAAATTCTGATTGCACAATGACGCTTTTCCAATGCACGTGCCCAGCAGCGACAACGCCCTCAAATATGGGTTTAAGAAACTCCGAAAGATCGGGGTTGCCGCGATGCTTTTCAAATTTCGGTGGCTCATGAACCAAGAGTAGATCTGCATTTATTGCGCCGCTTTGAACGAGACCTTTAAGTTCGCGCTTTGTGTTACGCCATACTTTTCCATTGTTCCCTGCGATGCCGCAGATTCCGCCAATCCTAAATTTGCCGTATTGGATCTGTGTTCCGTGCAACACGCGAACCCCGGTTTTTTCTGCGGTCTCGATCGAGGTTCCCTCACCAAAGAGGTCATGGTTGCCGGCAACT
>JALSKP010000305.1 GCA_026988815.1 Myxococcales bacterium
CCTCCAAAGGTTGCGATTATTGCCTGTGCTCGAAAGCTACTTACTCAAATAAATGCTATGATTCGGGACCAGCAACCATGGCAAAATGAAGAACTTCCAGTTTGTAGTTAATACAGTTGCACACTAGCTCGCAGTGGGCCAAAACATCTACAAAACATTTCAATTGAAGAATACCTAACTTCGCCGTATGAGGGAGCGATTTATTTTGCGAGACCTTATGAAGGCCATAAAATCCATCAAAAGTACGACAATTGCCTTCCTTGCAAATTGGGCGATTTTTGCCGCGTTGGTCATCGCTTTAAGGGTTGTACGTATCCAATTCCAAACCGTTTCTTTCGGCTTACTTGGTAAGTACGTTTACGTTTCCGACATTATTTTCCTACTCGCCTTACTTCTCATTGGATTGATTCTTACGACCCTTATCCGCAATGGATCTATTTTTGTGCATCGCCTCTTCCTTGCTGGACTCATCTTTTTTAGTCTCGTTCTAGCCACAGTGGAAGTTATCGCCTGCCGGTTTTACGTTGTCTCGGGCGGAACGATTGATGCCGGCTTGGTGCGCTATACATTTGAAAACTTAAAAGAAGTACGGTGGGCCGTCAGTACCGAAACACCATTATGGTTAAGCGGGGGATTTGTAAGCGGGTTTATCATCTTCACCTTCCTACCGCTGTTCATCATTAGAAAATGGGATAAGAAAAACGCGATGCAAATCGTCAGGAAATCAAAAACCCCCTACTTCGTCCTCATCCCTGTGGTTATTGCAATCGCCGTCTTTGCCTTTATTAAACCACACTCTTTGCCAGCCTATGGGGAAAATGCAAATACACTCATTGCCAAAACTGCAGTCGCTCGACACGCCGAAGATGAAATCAGCGGTCCAAAAGAGAAACTTTTCGACACCAAAAATGCGAAACTTAAGGGCGATTCGAAAACAAATCTGGTTATAATTTTACTTGAATCCACACGAGCGTCCGCGACTTCAATGTTCCCTCCTTATTATCCGACCACGCCTTTCTTAAAATCGCTAACGCAAAACAGCCTTTGGATGTCACGCGCCTATCCCGTTGTACCCCATACAAGCAAGGCCTTGGTATCGGCTCTTTGTGGCATTCCGCCGAGTACGCCGATGCCTATCATCGAGAGCGTCAAAGGAGGTATTCCCGGACGATGCTTGGCCGAACTCCTCAAACAAAAAGGCTATAAAAGCGCGTTCTTCCAGTCCGCCAAACAAGAATTCGAAGGACGGCCCGGTCTGGTTGAGAACGTGGGATTCAACGATTTCTTCCCCCATTCTCGTCTGCCCAATGAGGGATTCATGCGGGTAAACACCTTTGGATACGAAGATGATATCATGGTCGAGCCCACACGAGAGTGGGTAAAAAAGAACAAAGACAAACCTCTCTTTTTAACTTACCTCACCCTCACCCCTCACCACACCTATCACTCACCTGATAAATACGGCGTGGAAAAATACTCCGATAAAGAAAAATTCAACGATTACCTGAACGCCGTACATTATGTAGACCAGTTTACTAAAAACATCTTCCAAATGTTCAAAGACGAAGGACTCTACGAGAACACCGTCTTCGTTATCGTCGGCGATCACGGAGAAGGGTTTGGCGAGCATGGATTCTATCAACATGATTCAGTCATCTGGGAGGAAGGCATTCATATCCCTATGATTATTCACAAATCCGGCGAGTTTGAGGAGGGTAAAAAAGTAAACCAGGTTACCAACCAACTTGATATATTACCGACAGTTCTTCCAATGATGGGTTTTGAAATCGAAAAGGGACGCTATCCGGGAAGCGACTTAAGACATGTTGATGAACATGAAGAACGTATGCTTTTTGTACACTGCTGGTATGACCGAAAGTGTTTGGCCGCCATTAAAGGAAATAGTAAATTCATCTATCACTTTGGTTTTATGGATGACGCTTTTTATGACCTCGAAAAGGATCCCTTGGAAACCAAGAACTTGAATAAGGAAAGCATCTCTGCATCGTGGAAGAAGCGTGCCCTAGAATGGCGTTCTGGCGTTCATGAAATCTATCACGAACATGCCCAAGGTCAGTTATTGTCTAAGAAAAACAACGACTAATCGCAATCTGCGCCCGAACATACCCAACGCTTGCCTTCCTCGAAGAAGGTGCATTTTGAAAAACAATCGGCGTCGTTGCGACATTCGTCCTCATCCGTCGTACACCGGTATCGATAGACCCGTCCATCTTGGCAGTCCCCAAGATCGGGTTTACAAGAAAAGGCTCCACAATCGGTATCGGTGAGACACTCTGTTGGAACACATTGATTTTCATCCGCTCGCCCGACATAATCTAAGTCCGCGTCTTTCCCGCAACTACAAAGGGTACCTGGGCCGCAATCGTCGTCTTTGAAACATTCATCATAGGTACAATAGCGTCCCTACTTCGAAATGGGGCTGGACACGGCAACGTCCGTTTTCCCCCTTTTTACAATCGTTATCCTGAGAACATTCATCGTTTTCGTCTCCCTGCGAGAAAATCTCTTCAACAGGCCTTTGGTTATCGCATATTTCAGGCCTTGGACGCGTGTTATTAGGTATGCCTAGTTCCTTTAAATCCCAGAACTGTCAGGCACAAAAGCCAGATCTTTGGATCCTAGATCTGCGCTTCCCAGATCTTCGCTTCGCAGAATGTTCTCTTGAGGCGAGTCGCATTGGGAAAATATTAAAACCAAGATGAGGGCAATCGTTATTTTCATAAATCTTTTCCAGGTAAGTGAATCACAATCTGCGCCGTTGCAAATGGTCCTCCAGAAAGTGGTGCTGCCCTTTGATTAATCGAACTCCAACTTCAGCTCAAATCAGTGGCACAAAATATTGCGGACCGCAATTCTCCCCAGATAGGAAATATTGAGACGGGAATTATCTGTTGATGATTTTCACAGGAGGCGT